>JAGYMT010000316.1 GCA_018400335.1 Kiritimatiellia bacterium
AACGGCTTGAAAATCACATCAAACCGCATGCCATGGCGATGCGCCGCCTCACAGGCACACTCAAGCGGATCAAATCCGCAGGGAGTTTTTTTCCCATACATTTCGCGCAAAGCTAAACCGATAACCCATTGATGCCGTTTGGAACCGATAGAAGCGCAATACGCCATCATATCATTGAGGTTTTCCTTGTCCAGCCAACGGTTAGCAAAAAGCACATCGTCCAAAAAATCCGTCGTGGTAGCCAAAGTTTTCTTCATTTAAATTCCTCTTTAATGAAACATTCAGTGAAACACGTTACCGCCGGGCTTGAAGCATACGGCGCGCGTCCCCCATGTGCACCAACAGGGCGAATGTCGCCCGATCCGTCAGATCGCTGCCGTTCAGCGGCGAATACGTCATCACCTGCGACTCATCCTCTTGCATACTGAAACGAGCGACGTTAAAATGCCAGGGCCAGGCTCGGGTCGGCATCCGCCCCGGCATGGCGTTCAGGTGGTCCATACCCGCCGTCCCCTCGCTCACTACGGGCAGCCGCACCTCGACGGACCAGTAGTCGTCATCCACATGCACGCCAACGTCCGCATTGGACGACCAGGCTGTACCGTCGCCTTCGGCGGTCATGTCCATGTCCACTACCGCGCCTGCGGGGTTGACGGCGATCCGGTAGAAGTTTTCCGGGCCGGTCTCGATCAGAATCTCGATCCAATCTCCCTCCAATATCGCCGGATCCCCATCACGGGTGGCAGGGATGTTCAGCGGCTCGTCGGTGTCCCCCTCGCAGTGAATGCCGAAGTAGATGTGGTTGCGGTACCACCGGGCCATGACGGTGGTGCGCAAGGGCGCGCCCCCGCCGTCCGCCGCGCGCAAGTTCCGCCCGTGGGGGTAGCACTGCCAGAACGCCTCGTCCAGCCTCCCGTCGGGATGGAACGTGACCCTGTCGTCCCGCCACTTATCATTGTGGAAATCCACGAGCCGGTCGTAGATGATCACGTCCTCGCCGCGCCGGACGGCGAGTTCTCCCGCCACGCGCAACCCATCCAGGGACGGGAGTTCGTCAAGGATTAACTGCACGCGCTCGCCGTACACTGTATCGCCCGCGGCCTCGCGCGCATCGTGCAGCATATTGACGAACTGGGCGCGCACGTCCAAAGGAGGCAGCCAGCCCCCCCTGCTCGCATCGGGAGACGCCGGAAAGTTCTCATCGGCGAACTCCAGCGCCGCCTGCATCTGCAAGCGGGCGGGGCCGTAGAAGAGGGTATAATACTCGTCAAGCATCGCCTCGATATCCTGGTCGGCATCCCAAAGGAAGCGGGAGTTGACATAGAGGTTCAGATGGTCAACGCCCGGTGCGGCCCATGTGTTGTTCTTGTCACCACGGCGGATGCCGCGCGGCGACTCGTTGCGCTCTCCAAGACTGACGCCCTGGAGCGCGCGCAGATCCTTGGCGATCTCACGCGGATGCAGGGCAGGGAACGCCACCGGACCCGTCCTGCCCCCGTGGCGAAAGGTGTACAGGTTGTTCTCCCCGCGCAGCAGATTGCCCGGCGCCACCTTCTCACGCCAAGCCTCAATGGTATTCCAGTGCCGCTCCCACGACTCCGGGGCACCAAATGCCGGCCGGCCCCGGTTGGCGATATAGACCACCACGTTGGGACTGAACTTTTCGATGTCCTCCGGCGGGTCAACGTATGAGGAGTAGGCCCCGCAGCTCACCTTTCGGTCCGGGTAGGTCTTGAAAACCTCCGCCGCCACCGTCTCGACGAACCCCCACACATAGTCGGACACGTTGTCAGTATCCTTGCACAGCTCGCACCTGCACTGGCGGAATCCGTCAGTGGGCCAGATGCACACCATCGGCTCGTCGTAATGATCGAAGGAGGCACGGACGAAGGCGACGGTCTCGCGGATAAGCCCCGGCGAGCGCAGGCATGGGGTGCCGGTGCCGCCCTTCTCGGTGTCGCGCGATCCGCCGAGGAGCGCGAAGTATTCGGGGTGCGCCTCCTGCATCTCCCTGCGGCCGATCACCGCGCGCATGCCGTGCGATTTGTACGACTTCGCGCCCCACAGCTCGTAGCCCGAGTTCAGGCCCATACGCCGATCCCACATCATGTCGTCCCAATCGATGTTATAGTTCGACCACTTCAGCTTGCGCAACGCGAACGACGGGCGCACGGTCTTGTCCACGTCGGGCAGGGCAATGGACTTGCGCGCGGGTACGACCTCGCCGATCTCGCCGGGCAAGTACCAGCGCACACCCAGCGCGCGGAGGAACTCGCACACCGCGTTGAGCGACCCGCCCTCATCATGCTTCCACACGCCGAAATTGCTGTTGTGGTCTCTGTGGAGCGCGTGCATGGGATTGCGCCAGGTGTGGCCTGTGATCTCGTCCCAGTCCAGGTTGGCCTGTTCCCGCTCACGGTGGTGACTCGGCCAGGGTTTGACCGGTTCGAAGTCGAAATCGCGCCCCACCAAAGCGAGCCAGTCCGGCCCGGAGATCATGCGGAACGCGCCGTATTTCAATCCCTCGTCGGTCACTCCCAGCCGGTCGGTGTGCTCGCTCCGTCCAACGTACACCTTGACAGGGAACTCGCCGGTCGGCTCGGTGACGACGGGCGGCTCCGCGCCCGTCAACTTGAGAACGTAGTGCTGAAGCTCTTTAGCCGCGATGTCCACCATACGTGGCGGCGCTACCGCCGTCACGATCTGCGCCCGCGCCGAGCCCCCCTTGACGATCCACGCCGTTTCGGCTGCATGTGCTTCTTCGAAGGTCGCGGTGCGGACGGCAAAAACCATCAAAAACAAAAACATTGTCAGAAGACTTGCAAGACCTCGGCCTGTAGTCAGGAATTTAAGACGAGACTTTTCAGACATGAGAAGATTCTCCCGATTATTGTGTTTCCCTTCAGGAAGACCGTGGTCCACAGGATCGTCAATGTTCGAAAGACCATTCTGCGTAAATATTCAGTAAACTCCATGGTTTACTGTTATTATAATACTTGATTATAAAATCTCCGTCAATTATACATTTTACCGTAAGTCCTCAGTGAACCACGTTGTTCCCCCACCGTGCCCTGTGCCGGTGGGACGATGATTAAGCACTACGTGTCTAACAGCCTGGCCGAAAAGGTTGTAAATGGTTTGTAGTGAGCCCTTTTAAGGGCTCCGGAGTCCGG
>JAGYMT010000317.1 GCA_018400335.1 Kiritimatiellia bacterium
AAGCCAGGGACTTGACAATCCCGTGACAACGATGCGTAAGACCGACCGCGAGGTGGGCCGTATGTCGGGCCGCTTCGAGTGTGCGGAAGGCTGGAGGAGGCATCTGCACCTCGGCTTTTCCGACACGGATGAAGACGCCCTTTCCCATGAGCTTGGCGAAAAATGCTTTGTGGCTGAAGACTATGAGACGGACCTCAACGGGAGTACATGAACATGGACGCCAACGTCATCAGGAAGAGAGAAACTAAAATACTTGCCACGCTGGGGCCAAGCTCCAGCGATCCGGAGACGGTTCGCGCCCTTATGCGGGCGGGTGCGGACGGGTTCAGGCTGAACATGAGTCATCTCCGGGCCGATCAACTGTCCGATTGCGTGAGGACGATCCGCGAAGCCCAGGCTGATGTCGGCAAGCCGGTTGCCGTGGTCGTGGACCTGGGCGGGCCCAAGATCCGGGTGGGCAGGCTGCCGGACAGGCAGTTGGAGCTCATCGAGGGGCAGGAACTGATGCTTGGAGCTGACATACCGGTTTCACACCCTGCCATCCTTGAGGACATCAGGGTGGGGCAGCGCGTGCTGATGGATGACGGCAAACTGGAGGTCGAGGTCACGGAAGCCTCCGGCGGTCGGGTTATGACGCGGGTCAAGATCGGCGGCCTGCTGCTCCAGGAAAAAGGCATCAACCTTCCTGACACCGACCTCAAGATGCCGGCGCTGACGGAGAAGGATATCCTCGATATTTCGGCTGTAGTGGGGGCGTCCGCGGATTACATGTCGCTCTCCTTCGTGCAGACTCCGGAGGACATGCTCGCGGCCCGGCGTGAGGCGGAGAAGCACGGACGTTGTCCGCGCCTTATAGCAAAGATCGAGAAGCCGAAGGCGGTTGAGCGGTTCGCGGAAATTCTTGATGTTTCCGACGGGATAATGGTCGCGAGGGGGGACCTCGGCGTCGAGATGTCCCCGGCTCAGGTGCCGGTGCTTCAGAAACGCTTCATAAGCGAGGTCAATGCCGCCGGCAAGACGGTGATAACCGCCACGCAAATGCTGGAATCAATGATCTCCAATCCTCGCCCGACGCGCGCGGAGGCATCAGACGTTGCCAACGCGGTGTGGGACGGCACGGATGCCGTCATGCTTTCGGGGGAGACGGCCGTGGGCCGCTATCCCGTGGAGACAGTCAACATGATGCGCTCGATCATCATGGAGGCCGAGAAGGCGGCGGCTCCGAAGCGCCAGCCGTTTCACGGTAAGACCAGGATTCATGCTCTCGCGTCCTCCGCGGTGACGGCCGCCGCCGACCTTTGCGCGGAAGCCATCGTGGCGATAACCGTTTCCGGCTTCACGGCCCAGATGGTCGCCCAGCAGCGTCCGTCCGCGCCGCTGATCGCCGTCGTTCCGGACGAGCACGTGAGGAACTGTCTCGCGCTGCTGTGGGGAACGGTGCCTGTGGCGGTCAAGTGGACCGACAGCACCGACGAGTTCCTCGTCAGGCTCGAACGGGAACTCGTGGACGGCGGATACATCTCGGTCGGCAGCAGGATCATCCTGGTGAGCGGATCAACCAGGCTTCGGGGCATAGACTACATGATGAAGATCCACGATGTCGGCGCCGCCCGCAAGGGGGCGTGAAGAAAAGTCACCGTTCTTATCTTCAATCGTCATCCTGTCGAACGGCTTTTTGCGGGATGATTGGCAGCGTGTTCAGGAATTGGCGGACTGATCCATGCCGGTGATGGCGGCGTAGATGGCCTGCTTGAACTCGTGGATGCCGGTCCTCGTTACGGTGGATATCTGCAAGGGCTTTTTTCCGGTGGCCTTCTCGAATTCGGCGAGGCGCTCCGCCGATTCAGGCAGGTCTATCTTGTTGGCCGCTACCAGTGAGGGCCTTTCGGAAAGCTCCTTCTTGTGCAGCCGCAGTTCGTTTATGAGAACGAAATAATCCTCAGCCGGGTCGCGTCCATCCGTAGCGGCCATGTCAATTACAAAGACGAGGAAACGCGCGCGCTCCACGTGCCTCATGAACTTGTGGCCGAGCCCTGAGCCCTGGTGCGCGTTCTTGATGATGCCGGGGATGTCAACCACGGTGATGTCCGTAAAGGTCTCGTATTGCACCGTTCCGATCGCCGGGTGCAGTGTGGTGAAGGGGTAGGACGCCACCCGCGGATGCGCCTTGCTTATGCAGGTGAGAAGCGATGATTTGCCGGCATTTGGAAAGCCCACCAGGCCGACATCGGCCGCGATTTTGAGCTCAAGCTGAAATATCCGTTGCTCGCCCGGTTCGCCCGGCTCGCATTCGTCAATAGCGCGGGCCGAGCCGCGTTTCCAGGAACCGTTGCCAGCGCCGCCCTTGCCGCCGCGCACCGCGATCAGACTGGCCCCGTCCTCTACGAGGTCGCCCAGCAGAGTCTCGCCTGATTCGTCCCGCACCTCGGTTCCGCATGGGACCTTGAGGATAAGGTCCTTTCCATTCTTGCCGTGAAGATCTTTACCCTTGCCGTGCGCGCCGTCCTGAGCCTGGCGATGCGGACGGTATGAAATGCCGATGAGTGAGGCGACATTGTGGTCGGCCTGGAGGATAACGCTGCCTCCGTTTCCCCCGTCTCCGCCGCTCGGTCCGCCGCGCGGTACGAACTTCTCCCTCCGGAAACTCGAGCAGCCATTGCCGCCACTTCCGCCGGTCAGGAAGGATTTAGCGCTTTCGATGAACTTATCGCATTTCACGTTGCGGCGAGAGCAGGGTTTATGCTAACGCGCCTGCCCTGCTTTTCAAATTTAACAACACCGGATTTCAGCGCGAAGAGAGTGTGGTCGCGGCCCATGCCCATATTAGCCCCAGCGGTCACCTTGGTTCCGCGCTGGCGTATGATGATGCTTCCGGCGCTCACCGTCTGGCCGGCATAGCGCTTGACCCCGAGTCGTTTCGAATTGCTGTCGCGCCCGTTCTTGGCGGCGCCCCCGCTTTTCTTGTGTGCCATGATTTCTTCTCCTGAAGCGGGCTTCCCCGCAACCTAATTTGTTCCGCTGTGCGCCACGGGCGCATCCGCCTGCGGCAGAGAGACGGCCGTCCTCGGCCGTTTATCTCCTCCACGGATCCGCCCGAGGCGGAGGAACGGCGGAGACCGCCGTCTCCATTTTCTTGCTATTTGTCACGGTTTTCAAACAATGAGAG
>JAGYMT010000318.1 GCA_018400335.1 Kiritimatiellia bacterium
TCGTGGACCAATTCTCATAACAGGGCGGTCTCCTGCCGCCTCGCGCGGCAGGATCCCGAGATTGGGGTGAAAAGGCGTGCTTTTCGCTCCGGTATTTCCTGGTTTAGCGTGTGTTTTCTCATTAGCTTCCATGCACAGACACTCTCTGACGGGCCGGTTAAGTCGCGCGATCAAGCGTAACCAGGTAAGGGTGGCGAACCATGCCGTGCTCTCCGTCCTGATGAACACTTTCAACGAAGTTGGCTGGAATTGCTGGTTGCAAAGGACATGGGGTTACGATAATATGACATTTCATTTTTTTAAGCGTTCAACCGGGCAAAGGGAATGCTTTCAGCATTAAGTGCGGCGCGAGTTATGGATCGGAATGTTTGCTTGTTCTTGCGCGCGGCCGCCATGGCGACGTCGTGCGCAGTATGCCTGCTGGTTTGGAACCGGGCCGGAACCGCGGCCGCTGACGAGGCTGTCGCGGTTGTCGAAAGCCGGCGGGTGAATGAGCCGGCAACGGACGATGTCGCGCGTCCGGTCATGTGGTTTCCTGTCGGCGAGCGGCTCACATACAGGATCAAGTGGGGTTTCATCAGCGTCGCGAACACCGTTATCGCCAGTGAGTGGATCGAGGACGATGGAAGGCTGCTGCTTGTAATCAGGGTGACGAC
Source organism: Kiritimatiellia bacterium (assembly GCA_018400335.1). Next base: position 657 of record JAGYMT010000318.1, read on the forward strand.
ACGGTCAACGCCTTTTTTTGATAAGGTGTATCTGGTTGACGACATGCTGGAGAGTGTGGTGGACCCGGAGACATTCCTGCCGTTGCGTTTCACGAAGCGGCTGAGCGAGGGGAGCCACAGGATTCACCAGGTCACGGTCTTCAATCATGATGCAGGAACGGCGTCGTGGACCGACCTTCTGGAGGGCAAGGAGAAGGAACTGGCTCTTGAGCCGGACACGCGCTGCCTGCTGAGTTTCATGTTCTTCATGCGCTCGCAGGAGTTCGAGCCGGATACGGCTTATCATTTCAGGGTGATGGCTGATGACGGTATTCACGATCTGGATGTCTACTCGAAGTCATACGAGGTGATCAAGCTCCCGTTTTTCGGGAAGATGAAGAGTCTCATGCTTGATCTGGAGGCGCCCTTTCACGGGCTGTTCGTGAGAATAGGCGACATCCGTCTCTGTGTTTCTGATGACGATCGCCGGGTTCTCACGAAGGGCACTGCCGGGTTCACGCTTGGAACGATATCGGTGTTCCTGCGAAAGGTGGAAGGCGCCGGCGATGATTCGTGGTCTCTCATTGGCGGAGATGTGAAGAAATGAAGATGAGAAAAAATTGGGTTCGGTTCATTACTCGAAGGTTCCGCGGGAGTTCCATTCTGGTGGTCGGCGACCCCATGCTGGATCGTTATATCTACGGAGCCGTGAACCGGATATCTCCTGAAGCCCCGGTTCCCGTGGTAAGGGTGACGGAGGAAATGAACCTGCCGGGCGGCGCGGCCAACGTGGTGCGAAACGTCAGGTCGCTGGGCGGCAAAGCCGCGCTGAGCGGGATTGTGGGGGGGGACCAGGCGGGCAGGGATCTTTTGCGCGTTCTGGCGGATTATGGCGTTGCGACCGGCGGGATGATGGTTCATAAAAAGTGCCGCACAACGGTCAAGACCCGGATCATGGCGGGCCGCCAGCAGGTGGCGCGGGTTGACTGGGATGAAAAGCTGAATATGGGCGATTCGGAATGGTCGCGTTTTCGCGGAAAGGTTCTGCGTGCGCTGAACGGGGTGTCCGGCGTGATCATCGAAGACTATGGGCGGGGGTGTGTGAGGCAGGATATCGTCAGCGCGCTCCTGGCCGGCGCGGCGCGGCGCGGAATCCCCGTGACGCTGGACCCCAAGGAGAACTCGGATCTGGATGTCAGGGGAATTACGGCGGCCACGCCGAACCGAAGGGAGGCTTTTGCGCTCGCCGGAATCACCGAGAGGGAGCCGGCCGATAACCCGGTGGAAGACGTCCCTCTCCGTCGGGCTGCTGACGTGCTGATGGAGCGCTGGACGCCCGCGTTCCTGGTCGTCACCCTCGGAGCGCATGGCATGCTGCTTGTCCCGGATGAGGGCGCGGCGCGGCATATTCCAACGGCGGCGCGCGAGGTGTTTGACGTGAGCGGGGCGGGAGATACGGTAATTGCGGCCATGACGCTGGGCCTGGCATCCGGAGCCGATCCTTATGAGGCGGCGCAGTTGGCGAATTGTGCGGCGGGTGTGGTTGTGAGCAAGGTTGGAACGGCCGGTTGCACGGCCGCCGAACTGGAACGCTTCAGCGAAATGGGCGGGGGTTTGTGAAGGCTATAGGCATAATACCGGCGCGGTGGGCTTCGAAGAGGTTTCCCGGCAAGAGCCTTGTGCCCATATGCGGCAAGCCGCTCATCCAGTGGGTGCTGGAGAGGTGCCGTCTGGCGAAGAAGCTCAGCGGTGTCTACGTGGCAACGGACGACGAGCGGATACGATGCGCGGTCGAGGCCATGGGCGGACGCGCGGTGATGACCGGATCCCGTCATGAGTCGGGAACCGACCGCATTGCCGAAGCTCTTGAGATAATCGGAGGCGGGGCGGAGATCGTGGTGAATATCCAGGGCGATGAGCCGCTGATAGATCCGTGCTTGATTGATGAGCTTGTGTCGGTTATGATTTCCGAACAATGCTGGGACGTGGCGACCGCGGCGGCTCCGATTGTATCCGCGGAGGAGACGGAAAGCTCATCCGTGGTCAAGGTTGTTTTCGCGCAAGACGGGCGGGCTCTTTATTTTTCACGCAGCGTCATCCCGTTCATACGGGATGATGATTTTGAATCCGGGAGCCTGCTTTACTGGCGGCACATCGGAATATACTGTTACCGGAGCGGGTTTCTCGCCAGGCTGGTCTCGGAGCCGACCTCTCTTCTTGAGCGGGCCGAGCGTCTGGAACAGCTCAGGGCGCTGCACATTGGCGGCCGGATCAGGGTGATCAAGACGGACCTGGCCGGGCCGGGAGTTGATACGCCGGCTGATGTCGGGACGGTTGAGATGGAAATACGGCGATTAGTGCCTTAATATCGAGAAACCGCGATAAAAAACAAGAAAACGGTTCGATGCGCGTTGAGCGAGCACCCTCTCCCTCTGGGAGAGGGCAGGGGCTTGCCCGCCGCAGGCTGGGGTGAGGGTTGGCGAAGCCATTAGATGTTTGCGCGAAGATCGAATCGGAAAATG
>JAGYMT010000319.1 GCA_018400335.1 Kiritimatiellia bacterium
TCTTCTCCAACTCGCGGGCGCTGAGCTGGCGGTCTTCGTCCGCCACGCGCATGTAGGCGCGGCCATAGGCGTAGTAGAGTTTGTCGGCGCCTTCAAAGGCGATTTTGATGCAGGAGACGCCGGCCAGGGTTTCCTGCGTGACCTGCGGATAGATCCGCGGCTCGATATGCGCCGCAATGGACTGCGATACGTCGCGGAGGGTCTTGTCCGTGGCGTCGAGACCGATTGCTTTCCCGTCATTCCGGATACCGAACCACAACTCGCCCCTGCCGTGTTTATTCAGGATGGCGGCAATGGAAATCAGGCCCGCCTTCAGCTCAGCCAGACTCTTCTTGAATTCGCGGTGCTCGGTTTCCTTCATGGCGTTGCTCTCCCGGTATAGCCGAGCCGATCCAGAATGGTCGCCAATTCGGCAGCGGTGCCGTCACGCTCCTGCTGCAGCGCCGCCATCGGGACGCGGTACTTGTCCCAAAGATTCTCGATGTGAATGCCGAGCGAACGGCGCACGGCGGACAGTGCGGCGCGGACACCGGCCGGCAAATCGCCAAGAAGCAACTCCAGCACCAGCGACTGCTTCTCATCCGCGCTCATATCTCCACAGCGCTGCTTCAGCACCATCACGAAGTTCTTCATCAATTCCCGATATGTCGCCCTTGCGGCGGCAAGGTCAGTCTTGATATGTGTGTGTGGCTGAAGCTCGGTTTCCAGTTTCTCGACCTCATCGAAGAACGACTGCAAAGCGTCGCGGGCGGTCTGCGCGGCTCGCTTGTCTGCATCGGCAGCCTTTTTGGTGGTCGCGGCACGTTCCAGCTTTCTCAATTCCTTGATCGCATCTTTGTTCTCGGCCTTCAGCTCCTTGAGCTGCCGTTCGAGGTCCTTCGCGTAATTCCAGGATGTCAGCTCGGTTTCGTCGGTGTCGTCCGGCGGATTTCTCTGCTCGAAGGCTTCCTGCTCGCCCTTCAACCGGGCGATTTCGACTGTCGTTACCTGAATTTGGCCGAGGTAGTCCGGCATGACCTTCTTGACGAGTTTGTGCTCAAAAGGATCGAAGGCAGGGCCGACGGAGTCATCGTCCATCACGGCATCCGCGATGGCATCCAGCCAGCCATCGCCTACCCCGCGGAATCCATTCTCGATCAGTGTTTTGAAGTCCGGCAAGGCATCCGTCCACCATGTGGCGACCACGCCGGAGAGTTTAAAGGTGTCAAGCATCCCAAGCGGCCGCATGGCCTCAATGAAGCTCGCCAGCAAATCGGATCGGACCGCGTTCAGATTCTTTCGTTCCGGCAATGCAACGAGTCGCGCGGAATGTTCCGCCCACCAGGCAGACACGGCATCGTGAGCTTCCTGTATTCGCGCCCGCATATCTGTATCGGTTTCGATGATCTCGGCAATTTTTGCGCGCTCCGTGACGGTAGCGGCGAAATCCATGTAGTCGGGAGCATCCGGGCGCGGGGAGAACAGCTTCGCGGAGTTCAAATTGAGAGAGTCGTACAGCGATTGTCGGCTGTTGATCTCGTCAATGGGAATGCCGCCAACCAGATGGGCGCGCACATCGTGCGGTTCCGGCGGTGGCGAGTTGTCTACGTAGCGACGGACGTTCAGGTTGTAGTCGTTGGCTTCAGCCGCAATCTCTTCCAGCGATACGACCTTTGAATACCCCGCAACGTCAGCGAACCGGTGGTAGGTGGAGGCGATCTTCTCGATGTTCTCCGGCTGGAGGTAGTTCTGGGCTCTCCCGGCCAGGAACTCTCGGTCCGCGTTGAGGAAAAGGATCTTCCCGCGGCGATCTTCCGGTTTGTTCGGGTTTGGCGTCTGGCCGTTCAGATTTGGCCGCATCACAAGGATGCACGCCGGTATGCCTGCACCGTAGAACAGATTCTGAGGAAGGGCGATGACCGCCTCAATCAGGTCCTGTTGAAGGAACTTCTTCCGGATCTCCTTCTCCGCGCTCCCCCGGAAAAGGACTCCGTGCGGCATCACCGTAGTGACCATGCCTTTGGGTTTGCACACGGCCAGCATGTGCTGGGCGAACATGAGGTCGCCTTTCTTCCCCGTCATCGGGCACCAGCCCCAGCGAAACCGCTCGGGAAACTCCATGCCGCTCTTGCTGTAGTTCTGGCTGAAAGGAGGGTTGGCTATCACGCAGTCAAACCGCTCAAGCTCTCCCGCCTCCCGGTGCATCGGCTGCAGGAGCGTATCCTGAAGCTGGATGTCCGCGCCCCGGATGTCGTGCAGCAGCATGTTGATCTTGCAGATGGACCAAGCGGATGGGTCGTTCACCTGCCCGCAGAGGCGGAGGTCGGTCGGATCGCCGCCGGATTGCTCTATATACTCATGCGTAATAATGAGCATGCCGCCTGAGCCGCATGTTGGATCGTACACGCTCATGCCGGGCCGTGGGTCGATAAGACGAACCATCATTCGAATGACATCGCGGGGGGTATAGAAGTCGCCTCCCTTCTTTCCGGCCGACTCGGCGAATTGGTTGATCAGAAATTCGTATGCGGAACCGAGAAGATCGGAGAACTGAAAGTCCTCGTCACAGAGGCGGTATCTGTTGAAATGGCGCACAAGATCTTTGCACGCATCATCAGAGACCACCCGCTTATTGCCCTGGGTTCTCATGAACATGATATGGTCGAGAACGTGCTCCAGGGACTCGTTAGATTCACTCAGTCCGACAAGCGCCTTATCGAGCAAACTTCCATAGGTAACGCGGGCGTCGTTCAGGTGTTCCTGGAGATACGACCAACGGGAATGATCCGGCACGAAGAAGCCATCATAGTAGTCGGGATTCTCGCCATAGTCCGCCACGGCCGCGTCTTTGACGACACCTTGCTCCACCTTTCGCCCGACGATTACCTGCCGTTCCTGTGTGAAAACATCGGAGCACCGTTTTAGGAAAAGCATCCCGAAGATGTAGTCCTTGTAGGTTGCTGCGTCCATGCCCTGGGTGCGCAAGATGTCCGCGGCACCCATCAGGTGACGTTCCAGTTTCGCGAGTGACAGTCTTGCCATTTCTAACCTTTTGCCTTCCCGGACTTCACCCAGTAGTTGACCTCAGCAACGTCGAACTTCCAGCGCCGCCCCACTTTTTGAGCTGGCATCTCTTCAAGGATAACCTTCGCTTCGCCCTGC
>JAGYMT010000032.1 GCA_018400335.1 Kiritimatiellia bacterium
AAATGAGTTCGTGCTTCAATATGATGGCACGAGCTGTCCGGCAATGCCTTGTTTATTGCGCTGACGATTCCGGCGCAAGCCGTCTGTGCGCCCGTAGAAAAAGAACCCTGTCCTACGGATTCGGACGGACGTCGGATTTGCGAGCTTCAGGTCACATCGCTGACGCGGATGGTTCGCGATTCAGAGTTGCTCTGCATGGCCGATTGCTGGGCACGATCAGTCTGCCTGTTCCGGGCAGGCATAATGTCCTCAATGCGCTCGCGGCATGCGCGACGGCGCTGACGCTCGGGGTTCCGTTTGATTCCGTGCAAAGGGGGCTTTCTGGATACCGTCCGGTGCGGCGGAGGTTTGAGCGCATTATTGACAGGGATGACATCCTCGTGCTTTCCGACTATGCTCACCATCCGACTGAGGTGGCAGCTTTGATAAAAGCCGCCCTGCTGCTCGGGCGCCGCCGCCTGATTGCGGTGTTCCAGCCGCACCGATTCAGCCGCACCCTCGCGCTGGGCGAAGATTTCCCAAAGGCTTTCAGCGGCGTGGACGGGGTTATTCTTGTTCCGGTTTACGCGGCTTCCGAGCAACCGATCGAGGGCGGTTCGACATGGGACCTTTATGCGCGGTTTCGCGAGGACGGCCGGGTGAAGGCGCTGTGCGCGGAGAATCTGCGCGCTGCGTGGAACTACCTTGAACTTGAGCTGCAAAAGGGGGATGGCCTGTTGGTCGTCGGGGCCGGTGACGTGGCCGGGATTGCGGGTTGGGCCGGGGCCCGCTTTGCCGACGGCGGACCCGGCCTGAGCGACCCGGTCGCGGCGCGCGCTCGCGATCTGAAGGGGCTGGGTCTTCATTCGACGGCAATAAGAACACGGGAGCCGATGGCCGGCAAGACAACCTTGCATGTGGGAGGGCAAGCTGATATTTTTCTGGACATTGCTTCTGAAGAGGACCTGGCGTCTGTTTTGAAATGGAGCGCCGGGCGAGGAGTGCCGGTCAGGATCATGGGAGCCGGGAGCAATCTTCTGATCGGCGATCCCGGAGTCAGGGGCATCATGATCCGGCTGTCGCGCAGGGGGTTCGGTTCGGTTCATATGGATGGCGTAAGCCGTGTGGCTGCCGGCGCCGCAGCCGGGGTGAGCAGCCTGGTTTCGCGGCTGGCGGCAGGGCGAAAGAAAGGACTTTTGTTCCTGAGCGGAATCCCGGGCACGGTTGGCGGCGCGCTGCGGATGAATGCCGGTGCATGGGGGCATTCGATAGGCGAGCGGGTTGTTCGTGTGCGCGTGATGGAGATGGATGGCGCGGTAAGAGTGCTGGAGCGGAAGGACATGCGCTTCGCCTACCGCAACTGCGGAACATTGAGAGGACGCGTGGCGCTGGAGGCTCTCTTCCGCGTGGAGAGCGGAGATCGGGCGGTCATCGCGCAGGAGCTCGCGTCCATCGCGGAAAGGCGGGCATGGATGAAGGGTCTGCGCTCGGCCGGCTCGGTGTTCAGGAACCCGCCCGGTGATTTCGCGGGACGCCTGGTCGAGCAGTCGGGCTTGAAGGGTTTGAAGGTTGGCGGCGCGCGCGTATCGGATCGTCACGCTAATTGTATCGTCACCGGGCCGGGCGCCACGGCTTCGGATGTGAAAGCGCTCATCGGGATTATTCGCGAGCGCGTGAAACGGCGGTTCGGAATCGAGCTCGTCGAGGAGGTTGTGAGCATTGAGTAAAGTCTTCCAGGAGGTCGGGGTTTTGATGGGCGGCGTTTCCGCGGAGCGCGATGTCTCCATGAGGTCCGGCAGGGCAGTGGCCGCCGGGCTGAGGCAGGCGGGGAGGAATGTCGTCGAGGTGGACGTGCGCGGACGTTCGCTCGATCTGCCGGCGGGGCTGGACGGTGTTTTTATTGCCCTTCACGGGGAGTTCGGGGAGGATGGCGAGGTTCAGGAACTGCTGGAGAGCGAAGGTGTTCCCTACACGGGGGCCGGACCGGGCGCCAGCAGACTCGCATTCGACAAGAAGCTTGCGAAAGAGATGATGTTATCGCAGAATATACCGACGCCCGATTTTGAAGTGCTTGCGGCGGGCGGACGCCGCAAGCTGGATTTGCCTGTCGTCGTCAAGCCGGTGAGTCAGGGGTCAAGCTTCGGCGTTCACAAGGTGCTCACCGAATCTGAATGGGATGCCGCCCTGGCGGACGCGCTGGGCTATGGCAGTCGCGTGCTGGTGGAGTCGTTCATAGCCGGGAGGGAGTTGACGGTTGGCATAGTGTGCGGCGAGGCCATGCCGGTGATAGATATAAGGGCGCCGGGCAATAATTATGATTTTCACGCCAAGTACACCAAGGGCGTTACGGAGTATCTCGTGCCTGCTCCGCTTGATGCCGGGTTGACCCGAATGTGCCGGGAATTGTCGGTGCGGACCTTTAATGCTCTCCGATGCAAAGGGCTAGGGAGGGTGGATCTGCGATTGACTGACGACGGCATTGTCTACGTTCTGGAACTGAACACTATACCCGGGTTCACGGAGACCAGTCTTCTCCCGAAGGCGGCGCTGGCCGCGGGATACGCCTTTCCGGATCTGTGTGACAGGATAATGCAGGCGGCATCGCTCGAAGGCGCGCGGCAGGGGATTGTTATCGGAGATGCAGCATGTGGCTAGGTGATAAAGCAAGAAAGAGAAAAGTACGCGGGAAGCAGCGCAGGAGTTCGCAGCCTTTTTTTCTGAAGTTCAACAGCGGAGCGCGGAGGCGCGGCGCGGGCAGGCGGTTGCTGAAGGTGTTGATGATCCTCGTCGGCTCCGCTGCGGCGCTGGGACTGCTGGGTTTCGGCACAATCGCGGCGGCGCGATCGCTTTTTTCGCGGAACGACCTGTTCAGGATCAGGTATTACGATATCAGGTGCGATGGTCGTAATATTGACCGCGATTACATCATGAACTATGCATCCTTGAATTCCTATTCCAACCTCTTCTCAGTCAATACCCGGGAGATGCGCGACTACCTGCTGGCGCGTTTGCCCAGGGTAGAGGATGTCGAAATATCGCGGGTGCTCGACGGGGCCATCAGGATAGACGTGCGCGAACGTGTGCCCGTTGCGCGTCTTGCGTCCCCCGGCGCATCCATGGAAATTGACGGAGAGGGGCATGTGCTCGGGCCGCCACGGAAGGCGGAAGCGGACGAGTCCGCGCGCGGCTCCGTGCGGCCGGCGCGGGAGCTTCCGGTGATAACCGGCCACAACGTCATAGGCCTGAAGCCGGGAATGTTTCTCGGCAATACTGCTATCATGAGCGCCCTGGAGGTGGTTGACGCCTGCGACAGCACCCCCATTGGACAGGTGTTCGCGATCGTTTCGATTGATGTTGAAAACAGGGAGTTTCTTAAGTTGCGGCTGGGCGGCGGAGCCGCCGTTAAGCTGGCGTGGGCCGGCATGAGCGAGCATTCGGATGTTTCCCGCGGCCGGCTGATGGACAAGCTTGAAATGCTCGCGGAAAATATCAGAAAGGCGGCTCAGCGCCGCGAACATATCCTGGAAATTGATATGACCGTGGAACGCGATTTCCCGGCGCGCTTCCGACGGGAGTAGAGCGGAATTGAAAGGATTCACAATGTCTTCGGATCCGGTGGTTGCTCTTGATGTGGGAACGTCCAAAGTGTGCGCCATAGTCGGCGACACCAGGGAGGACGGGAACATCATGATCATGGGAAAGGGCGAGTGCTCCGCCCTGGGCGTCCGCAAAGGAGTGGTCTGCGACATCGAGCAGGCGAAGAGCTGTATACGCAGCGCCGTGGAGTCGGCCGAGGAAAGCAGCGGGGAGAACGTGCGCAGCGCGTACCTCACCGTTTCGGGCGGCCACATCCGGAGCCTCGTCAGTCCCGGGTCCGTTCCGGTCTATGACTCGCGAGATGGAATCACCCTTGAAGATATGGAGGAGGTGAAGGAATTCGCCAGGGCGGTCAGCCTCCCTCATGACAGGGAGAGAATTCACAGTATCTGCCAGAAGTTCTTTGTTGATGACCAGTTTGAGGTGCTTAATCCTGAAGGAATGCACGGAGGCAAGCTGTCGGTGAGCATGCTGATGATTCACGGCGCCACGAATCGGCTTAACGCGCTGGTCAGGGCTGCCATATCAGCCGGATTGAAGGTCAACGGAGTTATGTTTGACGGACTGGCATCGGCGCTGGCTGCGCTGACGCAAGAACAGAAGAAAAGCGGGGTCGTGTTGATAGACCTTGGCGCCGGAACAAGCAGCTACGTGGTTTTTATTGACGCAACTGTGGCGGCCATAGGCGTCCTGGCCGTCGGAGGGGATCACGTCACTAACGACATAGCCCTCGCTTTTAACCTGTCCCATAAGCGCGCCGAGCAGTTGAAGCGCGAGGTCGGTTCCGCTTCTCCCGATTCCGGCGCTAATTTCCACCATGTCGAAGTTCCGTCCGAGCTCGGCTTTCTGGGGTGTTCCGTGGCATCTTCGGACTTGAACGCAGTTATCAATGCCCGAGTTGATGAGCTGTTCACCATCATTAAGAACGATCTGGATGGTAAACTGATTCCGGGTCAGCTTGCGGCCGGCGTTGTTCTCACCGGAGGCGGTTGCTACCTTCGGGATATTGAAAGGGTTGCGAGCTCGGTGTTCGATCTGCCGTGTGCGGCCGGAACTCCGAGGGGATTCAGCGGAATATCTTCCGTTTTCGAGTCCCATCAATACGCAGCGGCGCTCGGAATGGTGCGGCATGGATGCGAGGAAGCCGCCCAGTCGGATCGGAGCGGGAAGATAGGCATTTTTATGAAACGCCTGCTGGGAGCCAGGGATTGACGATGAATAAACCGGAAGATGGCGGATCTGAAAGCGGCGCGTCCCCGCCGGCCCCTCGGCTCGGCGGCGGCGCGGGCAAGCGGGTTGTCGTGGTGGGCGCCGGAAAGGGCGGTTGCAGCGTGCTGGCCTGCATGGCGAGCCGGGACTGCGATTGGCCCAGACTGGTTTGTCTTGATACGAAGAGCGAATCCTCGCGCGACATGGACCGCATGGAGCATATCGTTATTGAGCGCCCGGCAGGCAGGACGACAAAAGCGTCCGACGGGTCCGGAATCGGCGCTGTGAAGCAGTTGTGCGCTGAAACGGATCTCGTTATCGTTGTTGCCGGCCTCGGCGGACGCTTCGCTACGGAAGCTGCGCTCTCCGTGATCGAGGCCGCGAAGGCGCGGGGTGCGTTCACTTTGTGCTTTGCAATACTGCCTTTCGAATTCGAGGGCTTGGGGACCCGCGAGAATGCCAGGCGCGGACTCGATGCTGTTGACGAAAAGGCCGATTGCGTGGTATGTCTGCCCGGTCAGCGACTCTTTAAGGCCGTCGAGAAGCAGCTTAGCGTCGCGGATGCCTTCAGGAAGGTTGATGAAATGGTGGGGCTCGGCGTGTACGCGATATGGCGCGGATTGTGCGGCGGGGAGTTCGGTAGCGGAATCGAGTTGGGTTTTGACGATCTGCGCGCGCTGATATCGGCCGGCAGCGGACGCTGCGTTTTCGCCTGCGCGAACTCGGAGGGCTCATCAAAGGCTGATGATGTCGTAAATGAAATTGCCGGCAGCCCGATGCTTAAATGCGGCAAGGCGATCGAGAATGCCGCGGCGGTGATTGTGAGCGTCGTTTGCGGTTCCGGGCTCTCCGTGTTCGATATGAACCGCATAATTTCCGGAACGGTGCCCGTCGGCAGCGGACAGGCCTTAATCAAAACAGGAATCTCCTGCGATCCAGCCAGGGGTGACAGGGTGTCGGTGCTCGTGCTCGTTTCCGAGAGAGACGAAAAAACGGCGAACGCGGGGTTGTCCGGGCGTAACGCAGCCAGCGCAACCTTGAGCGTAACGGGCGGCGAGAAGGCGGAATCCACGGGCGGGCATGGCGGAACTCAGTCGAAACCAGTGGCGCAGAAGGAGAAGTTGAAGCAGCAGAACTTGTTCGATTCGGACAAGGTCGGCCGGTTCAAAGGGATGGACCCGACGGTTATTGGCGGCAATAATCTTGATATCCCCACTTTCATCCGGAGAGGCATCCTCGTGCGCAAGCAGAGAACGAACGCATGATCCCCGCATCCGTTACGGGCAATGAAACTTTCCATAATAATTCCGGCGTATAACGAGGCAAAGAGACTTGGAAGGATGCTGGACGATTATGCGCCCTTCTTTTCGAATCTCTACGGGGATGAGTGCGAGTTGATTGTGGTCGTGAACGGCTCGCGGGACGGCACGGCCTCCGTTGCCGCCGGTTACGCGGACCGGTATCCGGCCCTTCGCGTTATTGTCGAGCCTGCGAGCGTGGGCAAGGGCGGCGCGGTCATGATCGGGTTCAGGCTGGCCAGGGGAGAGAAGGTGGGGTTCGTTGACGCCGATGGCGCGACGCCGTCCTCCGCTTTCCAGTCCCTCGTTGAAAACATCGGCGATGCCGGCGCCATCATAGCATCCCGGTGGGTGAAGGGCGCCGAGGTGCGGCCGCGTCAACCCTGGTCGAGAAGGGCGGCGTCCCGCGTCTTCAACTGCCTTGTTCGCGTGCTTTTCAAGCTGAAGATCTCTGATACCCAGTGCGGCGCAAAGCTGATGACGTCCGAGGCGGTCAGGCGGATTATGCCCGGGCTCGGTGTCACCCGATGGGCTTTTGATGTGGATCTTCTTTTTAAGTTGCGGAGAGAAGGGTTCGCGATCAGGGAGATCCCGACGACATGGCATGATGTCTCCGGCTCGCGCGTGAAGGTTGTGAGGGCATCGGCGGAGATGATAGCGGCTCTCACTCGACTCCGGCTTCTCTACTCCCCTTTCAGCTGGATCGTGATGATCTATGATCTCACCGTCGGCAGAATCGTGCACGGCGAAAAATAGGTCTTCCGCGGAATCTGTGGGTAAGACATGGCGTGGCGGATTGCGGGATGTGGTGTATTCTGGGATTTTTGGCAGTATTTCACGGCTGGAATGGATAGGATTATGTCGTAACGAGATGTTCCGGCTGTAGATTGGGAGAGATTTGAGTGTACGAGTAGGTGTACGAGTACGGGATTGGATGATGAGATCAGAGTTGGACCATGAAGACATTAGGGTGTACCATGCGGCAATCGGGTTTGTGGCGTGGCTGGAAGAAGTGGCGCCGGTCATTACAAGCAAGAAGTCGGCTTGTGACCACCTGGCCAGAGCTTCCGCTGGCGTTCCCGTGAACATTGCAGAGGCCAGCGGGAAGCGCTCGATGAACGAGCGCCGTCAGTTCATTGACACCGCCTGCGGATCTTCGCTGGAATGTGCAGCTTGTCTCGACGTGCTGTGTATCCTCAAGTGCTTGCAGGCATCGACGGTTCATGAGGGCAAAGGCCATCTTTCAAGACTTCTCTCCATGCTGATCGGCTTTCGCAAGTCGACCGGCCGCGAAGTCCGCGAGGAACGCGCGGCATACGTAACCGACGGTTCTAAAGGTGCTCGGGTGTGGTTTGACCACGAGAAACTGGACGTCTACCGCAAGGCCCTGGAGTTCGTGGCTTGGTGTGACCGGCTGCACAATGGCGGTGGCGTGCCCCGTTCAGCGGCGGCGGCACTGGACAAGGCATCAACGGGGGTGGTTCTGAATATCGCCGAAGGCAACGGCAAGTTCTCCATGAAGGATCGTTGTCGCTTCATAGGCCACGCACGAACTGCTGCACTGCAGGCGGCTGCAACCCTTGATGTTCTCGCGGTGCGTCAGGTGAAATGCAAGCAGGATGTCACCGAAGGCAAGAACGGGCTCGCGGATATCGTGCGTATGCTCGTGGCATGGGAACGAAACCTGAAGGAAAGATAGCGGGTCAGGATAGCAAAGACCGTACTCGTACACCGTACTCGTACACCTACTCGTACACCTACTCGTACACCTACTCGTACACCGTACTCGTACACCTACTCGTACACCTACTCGTACACGCGAATCTCCCTTGCATAATCAGGGGCACCGGCTTACATCTTGACCCACAGATTCTGCGGACGAGCTCAAAAAATAGCGATCCCGGATTTCAGGCGCTGGGGCGTCAGTCCCCGCGATGGCACATGGAGACTTGCGACGTGGTCCCGCGCAAAACGGACAAGAGATAGTCTGACGCAGTTTTGAAAACATCACTCCGAAGCCAGCCGCCGCGCCAGCCCGGTTTTACGCTCGACAGTGTGGTTATTGCGTATGCCGATTGCGACCGCCTTTTTTGATCCTATCAGGCACACCAGCTTCCGTCCGCGTGTCATTGCCGTATACAGGAGGTTGCGTTGCAGCATCCTGTAATGCTGGGTCGCGAGAAGGATCACCACGGCGGGGTGCTCGTGGCCCTGCGCCTTATGGATGGAGCACGCGTAGGCCAGGCTGAGCTCGTCCAGTTCGGAGACGCCGTACTCGACCTTTCGTCCTTCAAAATCAACTTTCAGGCCTTGGGCGTCGGGCTCGATCTCGCAGATCATGCCAATATCACCGTTGAAGACGTCCTTGTCGTAATTGTTGCGAAGCTGCATAACCCTGTCGCCGGCGCGGTAAACCTCGACCCAGTCGCCGATGCGGATATCCTTGCCACCCCGGATCTCGTTGCCCCTGGAATCGCGTTCAGGTTTTCCGCGCCGAGCTGGAATCTGCGCATCGGGGTCAGGAGTTGCACGTCCGTCCTCGGATCGAGTCCGAACCGGAGAGGTATGCGTTTCGTGATGATCTCGACGGCGCGTTCGATCACTTTTTCGGGCTCATCTTCTTCGACGAAATAAAAGTCTGACAACCGGTTGTTATTCGGGAGTTCGAAGAAGCGTCCGGTGTTGACAAGGTGCGCGTTGTGGACGATCCAGCTTCGCTCCTGTTGACGGAAAACGGTGCTGAGTTTCACGTAGGGAATTTGTCCGGATCCCAGCATGTCGCGCAGCACGTTGCCGGGTCCTACGCTCGGAAGCTGGTCGGCGTCGCCCACAATAATCAGCCGGGCGCGGTCGGGAAGGGCGCGGAGGAAGGCGTTCATCAGCGGGAGGTCAATCATGGAGACCTCGTCCAGTATGAACACGTCGCCGTCGAGCGGGTGGCCGGAATCGTAGGTGAACTTGCCGGCGGCGGGAACGAACTTGAGCAGGCGGTGAAGAGTGGAAGCCTGCCGGCGGGTGGCCTCCTCCATCCTTTTCGCGGCGCGTCCCGTGGGAGCGGCCATGCAGATGGCGGCCTTCTTCACGGCAAAGATATCCACCAGGGCGCGGATGATGGTGGTCTTTCCAACGCCGGGTCCGCCCGTGATGATGGACACCTTTCGCGAGAAGGCCATCTTGAGAGCCTCAGCCTGCGAAGGCGCGAAGTCCAGTTTCATGCGGCGGGCGGCCCATGCGATGGCGCTGTCAAAGTCCACGTCGGCCGCCTCCCGTCCGGCCTGCTGCAGGCGATGTATATTCGAAGCCACGCCGAGCTCAGCGCGGTGGAGGGACGCGAGGTAGATGCAGTCGTCCTCCTGAACGAGCGCGTTGCCGGCCAGCTCCAATTCGAGAGCCTCTTCGAGGATGCCGCGGTCTATTGTCAGCAACTGTTCGGCGAATGAGAGCAGATCGTCCCGGGTGTTGTAGCAGTGTCCCTCGTTCGAGGATGCCTGGAGGGCGTAGATCACGCCAGCGCGCGCGCGGACGATTGACTGCTCCGGGATTCCGAGCTTGAGAGCAATCTTATCGGCTGTCTTGAAACCTATGCCCCATATATCCTCCGCCAGCCTGTAGGGGTTTTCCTTGATCCTGGCGATGGCATTATCGCCGTAGGCGCGATGGATGCGATTGGCCTGGGATGTCGTCACCCCGTAGGTGTGGAGGAAGATCATCACCTCGCGGACCGCCTTCTGCTCATTCCATGCGTTCTTGATCTGTTCGCGCTTCTTCCTGCCGATACCCTCCACGGATTCGAGCAGCGCCGATTCCCTGTCAATCACGCGAAGGGTGGCTGCGCCGAATTTCTTGACGAGTCTTTCCGCGAGCACTTCGCCGACTCCGTTGATGAGTCCGCTCGCGAGGTATTTTCTCATGCCTGCCGTCGAATTGGGTTCAATGCAGGTTATCCGGTTGGCGTTGAACTGGTAGCCGTGCACCTTGTGCCGGGACCAATGTCCCTCTGCGGACAGCGTCTCGCCGGGCCACATTGCAGCGCAGGAACCGACCACCACTATGTCTCCCCCGCCCTTGGGCGGCTTGAGAACGCAGACCGTGAAGCCGGTCTCGTCGGAGCGGTAGACTATATGGTCAATCACGCCTGAAACCGATTCCGTGCCCGGTCCGTCGGCGCCGGGATTGGGCGGAGGGCGGCCAGGGGATGGGTCGTTTGAATTGATATTTCCAGTTGTCTTCACCCGGTGGCAGCCTCATTAATTCATAAAAAACAGCAAAAACAGTATAACCCCCGTGAATTATTCAGGCTAGTAAGCGCAGTAAAAAATCAGAAATTCGCATTATGGCCGATGCCTATGGGAACGGCGCGCTCGTCCTCCACGGGCGGATCCGCCTGTCCCGATCTGAGATCGGGACAGGGTGGCGGAGAGATCGCGC
>JAGYMT010000320.1 GCA_018400335.1 Kiritimatiellia bacterium
GAATGAGTGGGGGTTGGCATAACACAAACGACCCGGGAACATCTGTATGAAAAAAAACGGATTCACACTCGTGGAAGTGGTCATTGCCGCGGCCATAATGGCGCTGGCCATGACGGCTTTTATCGGAGCGTTCATGCAGGCAACGCGCTCCGCGGTTCTGGCGGACAACCGGCTGAACGCTTTGCAGAGCGCAAGAAGCGTGATGGAGGACCTTATGTCGCGAACCTACGGCACTGTTCCACTGGGCACAACGGCGTTTTCGAACGGATCCTACGTTGTGTCACTGAACCCTGCATTCTCGAACTCGGTCAAGGATATCGAGGTGATCATCAGGTGGCTCAATCCCGGCACGGTTACGACTTCGAGTCTTTCGCTGAATGGATCAATTGCCTACGAGCTTCATCAGCCGTAATGAAAACAAACCCTACATCACAACACTGCCACGCGCGCGGGTTTACCCTCGTCGAGGTGATGATCGCCGTCGGACTTTTCGGGCTCGTGACGGCGGGAGTGCTGAGCGTCTACATTATGTTGCGCGGCATGTGGCACTCGACCACGCTGAAGATGGACACAACCCGCGCCGCCAGCATGGCTATTTCGCGCATGGTCTACGGCATAGAGACAAACCCCGGTCTCAGGTCGGCGGCCGCGCTTGCGGTCGACACCACTTGCGCCGGTGTCTACCAGCCGTGGGTGACGCCCACCAACTATCCACCGGCCGCGAACGCCAACAGCCATTGGGTTGACACCAACTGGGCCGGAGCCGACGGAAGTTGGCGCATGACGATATCGAATCAGGACGGAAGAATCACCTGGATTGATTACAACATCAACGCAAGAAATATGGTTTTCTGGTCCAACCCCCTCGATGCCACGAGCCGCAAGCTCATCGCGAACAACGTAACAGTCGCCGTCGTTTCCAACAGGGGCGACGGAGTCGAGATATTCCTCACCGTTGCTCAGCGCGACGGACGATTCACGGCAACGAATCGGGCCTCGACGTTTATAAAGATGAGAAACAAATGAAAACCCGACAGAAAAACAATTCAGGCATCGTGCTCGTCACCGTCGTCTGCTTCTCGGCTGTGCTTGCCATACTGATCGTGGGACTGATGTCCGAGAGTATGCTTCAAATCAAGGTGGCCAGGCGCCAATCCGGAATGGAGCAGGCTTTCTACGTGGCGGAGGGGGGAGCAGAACGGGCGGTTTCCTATATCCGCGCGGGCGGCGCCGTACCCGGCACAATTACCGGCACAATCGGCAACGGCAGTTACATCACCACAATTCTCGCGGTCGAAAGTCTCGGCAACAACTGCGCTATTACGGGGGCGATCAATATCAACCCGAACAACAGCCCTGACAACGAATTTCTGCTTGTTGAGACCGACGGCACGATTATCACAAGGGACGATCTGCACCAGGATACGTCCGATCGCTCCGGAACAGCCATCCTCGTTCATGTGAAACCGAAAGGACCTGGAAGCCAGAATAGCCTCGTGATTGACGGCGTCGCCTACGCGCTCCAGAATAATACGGCATACACCATCTCATCCGCCGGGATGACCTTCTCCCTTTACAACAACAACAGAAACCCTCAGGGTAAGGCCGTGGGTCAGTGGTGGATCACCTTAAACGGGCCCGGCGCCCTGTCGGACAGCAGCTCCGGAACCATCGGCTCCGCAATACAGTATTCCATCTTCTCGCTGGGAGTATCCGGCGGGAGCAAGAGAATCGTTATTCTCGAGGGGATCTACCAGAAGAGCTGGGCGAAATACGCGCTCTGGTACAATGCCGATGCCTACGGGTGCTGGTTCAAGGGCGGCGAGAAGTTCTACGGCCCCGTGCACGCCAACGTTCTCGTCAATTTCTCGGGTGATCCCGAATTCTTCGAACTGCTCTCCACCGCCCAATCAACCTACGGCGGCAGCACGAACGCCGTCACCTTCCACCAGGGCTTCGAGATGAACGCGCCCGCCGGGTCAATGGCATCCATCAACTTCACGGAACTTCGCTCCGATGCCGCGCTGGTCTTCACAGGCGAAACAAGCATCGCGTTCTCCGGAACGAATCTCCTGGTTTCCAATTCCAGGCGCGGCTGGTCAAACCAGAGCATTCCGCTGCCGGAAAACAGCCTGGTGTACGTAGCCGACGCTTCATCGGGAACTGCGGCGGAGGGCACGGCGAAGGTCGGCGGAACGCTCGATGGACGCCTGACGATCGCAACCGATTACGACATCCTGATAACGAATAATATCACATATTCGGTCAACCCCACCAACAATTCCGACGATGCCCTCGGACTGATCGCGGGGCGCAATGTTCGATTGGAGACGAACTGCCCGAACAACCTGACCATTTACGCGCACATCCTGGCGACGGGGAACAAGACAGCCAGCACGACCGACGGCATGTTCTACGTAAACAGGTATAATTACGCGCCCTATCGCGGAACGCTTACGGTCTACGGCGGAATCGTTCAAAACACAAGGGGGCCGGTGGGCACCTTCTCGACATGGACAGGCCAGATGTATTCCGGCTTCGAGAAGGAATACACCTTTGATCCCAGGTTTTCATCCTCGCCGCCGCCGAATTACCCGGTGATAACGAACGAATACGACTGGACCTCCTGGAGGGATATGGCGCCATGACCGAAGAAAAGGAAAGCTCCTCGCTGAAAATGAAGCTGGCCATTGGCCTCGCGGCAGGCTTCTGCATTGTTATGCTCGCACTGCTTGTCGGTTCCGTGGTCTCCGGTTCCAGCACCCCTACGGAGACAGTGGCGGACACTCACACCAGTCCCGTTTCCCAACCGCCTGCGCAGGCCGCGCTCGCCCCTCAACCTGACACACAACCCGCGACACATGCCGCCACCCCCTCCCCCGCCGGCGAAAAGGATCTTACCGAGATCGAGATCATCCGGCACAAGGAGGAGAACGCGGCTGCCTTCCACCAGCACCTGCGCGAATACTCAAGAGAGAATCCGGATGCGGACGATGCCCTTTCCGAGGAACAGATCAAGAAATTGGAAAAGGTTGGCGCAATTGCAATGTAGGCGCACTATTGTCCCATGGGAACGGGAATGCCGGAATGCTGGAATGCTGGAATAATGGAATGTTGGATA
>JAGYMT010000321.1 GCA_018400335.1 Kiritimatiellia bacterium
CGGGGTAGATTAAATCACGAGAAATTCAGACAAAAAGGGTGACGAATGTGGGATCCAACAGCTCTCTCCATGGTGACAGTCTGCCGGTGATGAAGCTGATTGATCCGGGTCAGTACCTTCATTGTTTGAAAACCCCGACAAAAAACAAGAAGATGGCGATGTTCAATTCTCGGCGCGCTCGGATCCACCACGGGCGGACAGGGATCGCGCCCTACCTCTTCGGAATAATGGTAGGGCAGGCTCTCTCCGCCACCCTGTTCCGATCTGAGATCGGGACAGGCGGATCCGCCCGTGGAGGACGAGCATGCCGTTCTTGGGTTGCGGGAAGCCCGCTTTAGTTCAGAATAACGGCAATTCCGGGTTTAGCGTGGGATATTCCGTTGATGAATGGCGCTATGAGTGTCAGCGAGAAGGACTCGCATAAGCGGGTCGGGTAAGCGTATCCGAGTAAGGGTGGCGGTTAAGGGTGAGTTTAAGGCTCCGTGGAAGTGTAGGGACGGTGCAAGCTCTTAAGCGGACTCTTAATCGCCACCCTTACTCGGATACCCTTATACGCTTAAACGGATACCCTTATCCGACGAAGAGTGGCGAGTGTAATCCCTTCGCGGTTCAACTTTCTTCACCTGGGATCGCCGAGCACCAGCTCGGCATTCTTCCGCTGGCCTTCTTTTGTTCCATTTCTGCCGAGCTGGTGCTCGGCGTTCCCAGGGGGGAAGGCATCAGCCCTTCTTCCGCTTACTGGGCCTGAACGGCTTGATGGCGTTTTTGATGCGGTGCTTGAGGTCGTAGTATACGAAGGGCGTTTTCATACACGCGCTGAACCGGCGGCCCGTGAGTGACAGGTATTTCCCAACGAACTCAAGGCGGCCCGGCCAGTGAAGCGGATGGCATAATCGCATCAGATCGCGAAGCCTCATCCATGTGCCGAGCGGGCGCGGGTAGAAGCGCGCCCTGGCGGTGTCAATGAGCGCGAACTCGATGCCGGAATCCGCCTCGAACCGGCACAGGATGTTGCCCGCTGAAAGATCCCTGAAGAAGACACCCCGCTCGTGCATTTTCAGCAGGAACCGCGATAGGGCGTCATAATAGGAAGAGGCGTCCATGCCGCCGAACTTGTCGGAGCCGGCGCTGAACGCGGTGAATGCGTCCCGTACAGATCCGTCATTTTCATATTCCCGGCAGATGAACCAGCACCCGGATTTCGGCTTCGTGCGATCCGCGTGAAAGAACGCCACCGGCATGGGTGTCGCGATACCGCGCCTTGTGAGCTCCTGCGCCCCGTTCCAACTGCGTACTGCCTTGTCCGGCTTGCCGAATGAAACGAGCTTTCTCAAAAATCCGCGGGGCTTGAAACGTTTAATCACGAGGCTTGTTCCGGCATTCCAAGGCGCGGGCGCGGTCCACACCTTGTTCCGCGCGTCTCGAAGCACGGAGGAGTTTTGGACCCCGGTGCGTTCTTCCGGGGTTGTATTGGTCTTTGGCGGTGACGGTTGCTTTTGATCGCTGTGCAAGACATTGCTGCCGTCCGTTGTGTCCCCGGCCGCGTCCGCGCGACCTTGCTCCTCCCCGCCCTGTGCAAGGGCGAGAAGAGCCGCCGGGTCAACTGTCGCACCGGCCTCTCTGACGATGGCGGCTCCAGCCCATGGCGGTTGGTCGAAAAGCGTGAAATCAGCTTTGTGCGGAAGTGCAAAACGCAAACCCGGGATCAGCGCGGCGGCATTTCTTGTCTCAATCTTAACGCCCGCGGGCCATGAAAGGTAGACGGGGCTTTCTGAAAAGAGCGCGGGAGCCGATGGCAGCGGTTTGCCGTCCCTCGACAGCACGGATGCTTTCGCAAGCGATTCCGGCTCGTAGCAGTCAAGCGCGCGCGCCCTGCGTCCGTCCATTGTCCACGCGGCGTGAACGGTCCTTTCATGGCTCGAAAATTCGATGATCTCGAGTCCTGCGCCGGTCTCGATCCTGCGTTGGAACCGCGTGCCGGCGATGAGCCCGGCCGCGGATTGGAAGGCGAAAAAGGCGGGACGCGGCCGGTAATCGTCAGCGCATCCGTTCACCTTTCCGTAAAATGTGACGTGCGGGATGTCGGGGAATTCGGAAGTGCCGTCATCAATCAGGCCCTCCCTCTGTCCGATGAGCGGTCCCCAGTACAGGCGTTCGATGGCGCCGGAGGCCGCGGCGAGGCAGCAGTAGCGCGCGACGTAGTCCGCCTGTTTCTCCTCGAGGTCATCATACAGTCTAGCGATCCTGCGCAGGCTCCATGAAACATGCGGAACCATTACCGAGGAAACGCCGGCGCGCCGCGCGATATCCTTGATCATGAAGGCCTTCTTGAGCAGGTTGAACCGGATCACGCCTGCCGCCCGCCTCCCCATTATCTTCTGGTCGAAAGCTTCGGGCTCCGTTGCGCGCTCGACGAAGAGATTATTGGTGTGCACATCGGGCAGCATGACGCATTTCTTCATCTCGTGCAGGAGCGCGACGTTGAAGAAAGGTTCGAAATCGGTGACGTTGGGTCCGGCTATCTTTATCGCCCTGCTTTTTGCCTCGTTCCATGCAACGCGCCACGTGTCGAGAAAGCCGGGCACCGTGTGCCCCGCCCACCTTTCGCGGTTGACGGTTGACCCGATTTCGATCAGCTCGACATGTTTTCCGAATTCATCCAGAACGGCGGAGACGAACCCGCGCCATCGCTCACGCACTTCTTCAAACCCCATTCTTTCCGCCTCGCCCCTTCGCTGGACGAGATGCAGGCACACCCGAAAACCATCATCGATCAGCCGCCGGATCAGACGCGCCTGGAAGTCGCCCGTATCCTCCATCATATCAATGCGGACGTGCAGGATCTTGAGCTCCTTGAGGCGGGCGACAATGTAATCATCGCACGCGGGGTCCGGAGAGGCGGCAACGCAGATTCCGAAGAAATCGGACGGAACGTCGGACGCGCTGAGCGGCGCGTCCTTGCCGAAGGCGATCCGCAGCGCGCGCGGGAGGTACCTGAAGTTGCTCATGAACGACCGCGCCGCCGATAGCTGCTCTTGACAGGAATTTCTCATTTCAAGGATAACCTTCGCTTCGCCCGGTTGCCTTTCGGAACGGAAAGTTTGCCACAAAACCTGT
>JAGYMT010000322.1 GCA_018400335.1 Kiritimatiellia bacterium
AGTCCTGCTTGCCCCGATACTCCGCGAGATCGTTCAACAACCAGATCGTCGGCATAGGGATCACCGGAAGAGCGGACATAAACTTGCTCAACGTCTTCATGCGCAACCTATTTTCCAACCTTCGTTATTTCGCTTTCGTTCCCGAACTTATCAATGGCGATGAGCTGAGCTAATTCCTTGTGTGTCATGCGATCTCCAGCTTCTCTCTCAACAGCGCGTCCAGCACGGCGAGTCACGACGGATGTCGCTCCGTAGGCGCCACAGTGAGCACGGACGACACTGCTCACCCGAGCCGGTTCCTGTAGTCCTCGTAGCCGAATTGCCTGACGACCTCTATCTTCCCCGACCCCGCGCGGCGGACCGCTATTGCAGGCAGGTTGACCCCGTTAAAAGTGTTCGTCTTGACCATAGTGTAATGCGCCATGTCGAGGAACACCAGCCTCTGCCCTATTTCCAGCGGCTCGGGAAACGAGTAGTCGCCTATGATATCCCCGGCTAGACAGGTCATTCCTCCAAGCCGGTAGGTGTGGGGATGTTCACCCGCCTGCCCCGCTCCCACGATCACCGGCCGATACGGCATCTCCAGCACGTCCGGCATGTGCGCGGCAGCGGACGTGTCCAGGATAGCGATGTCAATGTCGTTGCGTACTATGTCCAGCACGGAGGCGACAAGAACACCGGCGTTCAGCGCCGCGGCCTCGCCCGGCTCGATGATCACTTCGACCCCGTACCGCTCCCTGAAACACGTTATCAGCCCGCATAGTTTCTCGACATCGTAGTCGGCGCGGGTGATGTGATGCCCACCCCCGAAATTAACCCACTGAACATGCCGTAATGCGTCCCCGAACTTAGCCTCCACCACGGCAAGCGTGCGCTCAAGGGAGTCCGAATTGAGCTCGCAAAGCGTATGGAAATGCAGGCCGGTTATCCCGGCAAGGTCACGCCCGGCAAGCTGTCCCGCCGTCACGCCGAGCCGCGAGAAACGGGCGCAGGGATCGTAGAGAGCTGTCTTGACCTCGGAATGCTCCGGATTAATGCGGATACCAAAGCGCGCGGCGCGCAAATGAGAGGAACCCGGCAGCGGAGTGCCGGGGCTGCAACGTGCATTCTCTCCCCCTGGGCGCGCCGAGCACCAGCTCGGCATCCACTTCTCTATCAGCGGCCTAAAACGCTCCCATTGCGAAAGAGAGTTGAACGTTATGTGATCCGCAAACCCCAGCAGCTCGTCGAACTCGTCGTCCCTGTAAGCCGGCGCGCACACGTGGACTTCGCCGCCGAACTCCTCGCGTCCAAGCCGCGCCTCGTTCAAGGAACTCGCCGTGGTTCCGTCGAGCGCCTTGCGCATCAGCGGGAACACACTGAACATGGCGAATCCCTTGAGAGCGAGGATTATCCTGCATTCCGCGCGGCGGCGGACCGCGGCCAGGATATCCATATTGGCCTGGAGCGCCGCCTCGTCCACCACGAAGCAGGGCGAAGGGGCATTGTGGAAATCCATGTTCATCATAAGTCTCGCACATCATATAAAACATGTCTGATATTTGATTTCATCAGCGCATCTCTTCTTTCAAATCAAACATCAAACATCTTAAATCGAAATTTCCTTCCCCACCCACGGCAGCCCATGGAGGTTGAGCTTATCCATGAAAGGATCGGGATCAAATTCCTCAACGTTGAACACGCCGGCGCCGCGCCACTTGCCGGTGAGCATCATCATGCCACCTATCATCGCCGGAACGCCGGTGGTATAGGAAATGGCCTGCGCCTTGACCTCCTTGAAACATTCCGCGTGATCGCAGATGTTGTAGATGTAGACCTCCTTCGGACGCCCGTCCTTGATGCCTTTCATCAGGCAGCCGATATTGGTCTTGCCTTTGTAGTTCGTGCCCAGCTTCGACGGATCGGGCAGAACGGCCTTGAGGAATTTGAGGGGGACGATTTTGTGTCCCTCGAACTCCACCGGATCTATCCGGGTCATGCCGACGTTCTGAAGCACGCGCAGGTGTGTGAGGTACGCCTCGCCGAAAGTCATCCAGAACCTGATCCGCTTCAGGCCCTTGATGTGCTTGACGAGCGATTCGAGCTCCTCGTGGTACATGAGATACATCTCGCGCTCGCCGATTTCCGGGAAATCAAAAGGCTTGTGTACCGAAAGCGGGTCGGTCTCCTTCCATTCCCCATCCTCCCAGTATTTGCCGCGCTGCGTTATCTCGCGGATGTTGATCTCCGGGTTGAAATTGGTGGCGAACGGGTGGCCGTGGTCGCCGGCGTTGCAGTCCATGATCTCGATGGTGTGAATCTCATCGAAATGATGCTTCTGCGCATAGGCGCAGAAGATATTGGTCACGCCCGGATCGAATCCGCAGCCAAGCAGAGCCATGATGCCCCGCTTCTGAAAACGCTCCCGGTAGTCCCATTGCCACTTGTAACAGAACCTGGCCTCGTCGGGCGGCTCGTAGTTGGCGGTGTCGAGGTAATCAACGCCCGTCTCAAGACAGGCATCCATGATCGAGAGATCCTGGTAGGGAAGCGCAAGGTTCATTACGATGTCCGGCTTGAACCGGCGGATGAGCGCAACCATCTCACCCCTGTCATCCGCGTCCACCTGCGCAATCTCGATCTTGCGCGAAAGCTGGTCCCTTATGCGCTCGCATCGCGCCAAAGTCCGGCTCGCCAGACATATATCGGAAAACACTTCAGGAACCTGCGCGCACTTATGAACGACCACGCCCCCCACTCCGCCCGCCCCTATTACCAAAGCTCTGCTCATCTCCCTCCTTTTAGTCAGGGTCACACCTAAACATCTGGACAATTCTTACGTATCCGGCTCTCCAGTTTCTTGATTTGCGCACTCAACTTCTTGTCCTTTGTCAACTTGGCCGCCAATCGTTGCCGTTGTTTGCACACGCCGGCTTCTGATCCATATCCAAAATACTTTGCAACCGATCTTTGAGTACAATCTGTTATCCTGCAGCAAAGCTCAACAACAACGGCTTTGGCCACACCTGCGTGACATCCATGCCTTAGCAAGTCTGAACGATCAATGCCAAACTCACGCAAAACAGCAGCTTCCACATCCTCGATACTCACAAAACAATTTTTCGGCCATACAATG
>JAGYMT010000323.1 GCA_018400335.1 Kiritimatiellia bacterium
GCGGTCCCCGCCGTTTTCCATCCGGCCGGAAAGACCCGGGCATCGCGTCCGGAGCAGACCGGCGATCCGCTCCTTAAGCTCTTCCAGTCCTTCCCTGCGCAGCGCGGACACCCGCAATCCGTCCGGGAATGCTTCCGCGAGAGCGGCTCGCGTTTCCGGCGAACTCGATGTGTCTATTTTATTGAGAATCAGGAGCGATGGGATTGATTCCGCCCCTATTTCGCGTAGCGTCGTGCGTACGAGATCGAGATGTTCCGGTACATGCGCGTGGGAGGAGTCAGCCACCACAAGCAGCAGGTCAGCCTCGGCTATCTCTTCCAGCGTTGACCTGAAAGAGGCGACGAGCCCGTGCGGCAGGTGGCGTATGAACCCCACGGTGTCGGTCAGCATCGCCTTCCGCTGCCCGGGCAGGAGCAGGATGCGGCTCTTTGTGTCGAGCGTTGCGAACAGCCGGTCATCAACATAAGCCTCGGCTTCCGAAAGTGCGTTCATCAGCGTGGATTTTCCTGCATTCGTATACCCGACAAGGGCAACAACAGGCCATGGCCTGCGCTTGCGAGTGCGCTCACGTCGCTTGCGGATCGTGTCCAGCTTGCGCTTCAGGATGGTTATGCGGGCCATGATGGGCGCCCTGCGGAGCTGGAAGGGGCTTTCGCCCGGACCCTTCATGCCGATTCCGCCCTTGAATCGCTGCTGCTTCTCGGAGACCGGGATGCGGGACGCCAGATACTGGAGCTGCGCCAACTCGACCTGCGTTTGAGCCTCGGCGGTGCGGGCGCGGCGCGCAAATATCTGCAGGATCAGCTCGGTCCGGTCAATCACCTTCACGCCGAGCGACATGTCGAGGTTGTTCACCTGCACCGGGGACAGGTCGTTATCGAAGATCACCAGGTTCGAGCCCGATTCGCGGCACGCAAGCTGGATGTCGGCCAATTTGCCCTCGCCTATGTAGAAGCCGGCATTCGGTCTGTCGCGGCGCTGGGTTACGCTGCCGGTGACCGTCGCGCCCGCGGTGTCGGCCAGCCGCTCGAGTTCCGCCAGGGAATCCTCGGCTTCATGTCGCGATTGGCCCGCCAGGTAAACTTTCACGAGCAGCGCGCGCTCGCCTGATTCTTTGCCCTTGTTCATCATCACTTCTTCTTGCCGCGCGCCGTCCGCGCCTTGCGGCGAACCATGATCGTCCGGTTTCGGAACGCTTCCTGCCTGAGCTGCTTCCGGGTCTTCACGTTGGGCGCTTCCAGCCACGCGCGGTATTCCGCGTAAAGTGTCTCGTTTTCAAACCCCTCGCATCTCTTCCCGCTCCACTGCCTGCGTGGACAATCGAATTCCCAGCACTGTCCGCTGAGGTTGAGCAGGCAAGTGTAACACTGATGAACCGGTTTCGAACTGAATCTCATCGTCACAGTGTACCGGAATCGCGCCGTCAATCCACAAAAATACTACCGCGCTGTCTCGCTGCGATTCGTTGCCCATTCCCTGTAGCCACACCTTCGGCCTGCCCGCCCACCTGCATTCGTCACCGTTTCTTCTGTAGTGGCATGAGCGTTCTCGCTCGTGGTCCTTCTTTTCTATTTTTTGTTCAGGATCAACACCGGGGAGTTCGGACATCTTGCACCTGATCGCAGATGCGCCCGTGTCGCCTGAATGAGATCAACAAATTTGTCAGGCGCGGATTAACAGCATGGATTAACTTGACCTGGAACGCGAATCGGATATTATTCACTTGATTCCTTCGGGAAAGTATGCCGGATGGTGTAATGGTAGCACAGCAGACTCTGGATCTGCTTGTCTAGGTTCGAATCCTAGTCCGGCAGCCCCGGCACGGCGGACACGACAGAGTGGATTTACCACACCTCCTCCGGCCTGCTCACATCCAAGAAGGACGCCGCCGCGAAATCCATCTCCTGCACCTATCTATGATGGAAACTCGAAACTTGAAACTCGAAATTGGAGCAGAGGCCCCACCACCACGTATTCGTATAATGACGCGGGAGACTTGGTCGGCATTGATTACAGCGACTCCACCCCTGACGTCACCTTCACCGTTGACCGCATGGGCAGGCAGAAAACCGCGTCGAGCAGCGTCAGCTCCCACAGCTTCGGGAGCATTGGGGTCGAGTCTAAAGTTCCAACAAATAACTTGCAATTCAATGAGAGCATTGAGGCTCTTGCGGGAGTGAGGCTGGTTGTCCCGATTTCTTCTGATCTTTGAATCGGGACGATCCGCGGCGGTATCTCATCAGGAATCGTGCTGTAGTCCTTAGCTTCACGATCGACGCTTTAATTACTATCGTTTGCGTTGCGGCAAGGTCGCTTCCATGCTTGTCAAATCCGCTCAACCTGCTACATGAATGGACGATGATCTGGCAGCGGCGTTGTTTTAGCCAAAAGCACTTGCTATCTGATATTGCCTTGGACTATACTTGTAGCATGAAATATTTGATTATTATTCATAATGATAGTAGCTGTGGATTCTGGGCTGAAGCGCCGGAACTTCCCGGTTGCGTATCTCAGGGTGAAACGCTTGAGGAACTCAAGCAGAACATGCATGAGGCAGTCGAGGGTTATCTGGAAGTGATGCAGATAGAAGGCAGGCAGCCTGAATCCGGCGTTAGAGTGGATGAGGTGTTGGTGTGAGCCGGGCATATTCCGGAAAGGATATGTGCCGGTTGCTTGAAAGTCATGGATGGTCATTGCGCCGAGTCAAGGGCAGTCATCATATCTACTCAAAGTCCGAACAACGTTGTATCATAACGGTTCCCATTCATGGTAATCAGAGCCTTAAATCCGGTTTATGCCGTGCCATATTGAAGATGGCTGGAATTGATGAATAACTGTCTGTCGTCCAGGCCGGCGCGGCATTCCAGCCCGTTGGCGAAATGTTCAATCTGTACGACTACAACACCCGATGACGATCCGTCTTCGCCCATTCGCTGTTGCTCAGGGCTACGCAGAACAAGCGGAAATCCCGCCTTTAGCGGGACAGGCCTGCTCAGCGACGGTCGCTTTGAATACACGTGGGACGCGGAAAATCGTTTAATCTCGGCCGAAACCATTGAAGGCCTGCCCGCTGACGTCCCGATTGTTCACGTTGCGTTCGATTATGAC
>JAGYMT010000324.1 GCA_018400335.1 Kiritimatiellia bacterium
TGGAGCGCGGCGCCGGCGCCGGCAAATCCCACGGCTGACACGATCGCCTATAACGACGGCGGTCTGACGGTGACGGGTGTTGTCAATGCCGTCGGCGCCGACTGGCAGGTCGGACCTCTCTCGGTGACCAACACCACGGGGACACATGTCGTTGATCTCAACGGCAAGCGGCTGATCGTGGCGGGCAAGATCGAAGGTGGAAGATCTTTGGGAGATTCGGTCACGTCCCGGATCGTCTTTACCAACGGCACGCTCCAAGTCGGTAGCGCAGTGGTGTCGGGCACAATCGAGATGGGCTACGACGGACGGGGCTCCCTTAAGATTGCCGCGAACGCCGTGTTGGATACCACCTATCTTTCCGAATTGAATTTGAACCAGGGCAACCAGCGGGGCATCGGATATCTGGACTTGCGCGGCGCACGAATTACCGGCGGTGTGTTGAGCATGCAAACCCTCCGCATGGGGAGCGCCGCCGGAATGGGGCTCTCGACATGCCAAGGTTATCTCTATCTCAACGACCAGACCGATATGCACACCTTGCATGTCCGGGGCGGCGCTTCCCTGGCAACCGGTGGAGGCGCCAACTATGCATACCTCGGAAACCCCTCGGATTCGTGGAAGCTTCCCGCGGGACTGAACCTCATGTTTGGCGTTTCGGACGCGAGTCGCGGGTCGCTGAATGTCGCACAGGTCACGGGCTATCATAGCACCGCCGAGATCACGGCAACTTCAGGCGGCGCCATGACCGCCTGGCTGACCACATTTTACGTGGGAAGAGGCACCAGTGCGCATTATTTACACACGGCCACCGGCAAGCTGGATTTGCGAAATATGGATAGCTGCGCGCTTGATGTCGTGACGTCGATTATTGGGCTGGGACATACAAACGGCGGGAGCTACGGCGTCGGGCGCGTATACCTGCCGCCGGGGACGATGAAGACAGGCTCCCTGCGTGTAGGTGATCCGAATAATGCATCATCGCTGGGTTTGCTCGAATTGTACGGCACCATTTTGACTGTTACTAATTGGGCGCGCGTGCAGGGCGCTCAGGGCGATCTAAATGCTTATATCGGGGCGACGCCGTCCGGGCTCGACCTCGAGGCGGCCGCGACTCTTACGATTGACACCGGCGGGCAGCTTCGGATCACGTTCACCAACGCGCCGTCCGGCGGCGGCACGCATTGGGGGCTGCGCTGGCTGGGCAACCGCATAGCGACGCTGGCCGATTGGATGGGCGATGGACGGTTGATCCTTAACCATTCCGCCGTTCCCGGAAAGGAATCCGGGCTGATGTATGATAAGGATGCGGATATCTCATACGTGGTGATGGTGGATGCAGGCACGCTTCCGCCCATTGCGGCGGCCCGTGACCTGACGATCCAGCGCCAGGGTGGGGGAACCGTGTGGATTGGAGTGGACGACGTTGATTCCGGTTCGTTCGATCCAAACACGAATAACTGGATAGTCAGCCGTACGATTTCGACGCCTGGCTACCTTGGCGGAGCCGAAGTTGAGGAGATTGAGTTTCCCGCGGATGGCGATTATACGGTCACGCTCACGATCAAGAACAACCTCGACGTGACCGATTCAGCCGACTGCACCGTCAGCATCGTGTCAGTTCCCGATCCGGTGACGACGGACGTCATCTGGAGCGGTGCCGCGTCCACTTTTCTTATGGAGCGCCGCGAATGGTTCTGGGGCGATAACTGGAAGGACGGCGCCGCGCCCGCAAATCCCACCGTGGCAACGGTCTTCTTCCATGACGCGGGGCAGGACGTCACCGGCGTTCTCGACTCGGATCGACGGATCGGCGGACTGAGCTATGGCGAGAACAACAATGCGCTCACCCATACGGTCGACCTGGGCGGCAGCGCGTTGACCGTGGCCGGCACGCTGCAGGGCGCTTCGGGAACGGGGTTGAGGACCTTGAACGTCACCAACGGCACGTTGCGTTTGGGTTCGGACACCGCGGCCGGCAACATCACCATGGATTACGGCCGCTTGAATGTGCGGCCCGGAAGCACCCTCGACGCGCATAACCTGGACACCATCCTGATCAAGGGGGGTAACGCATGGATCGATTTGCGCGGTGTCATTGTCAAGGACGGCATGCTGCGGGCGCGCCAGATTCATCATCTGATCAATCGGGATGCCGGTGCGGGCAGTGAGAGCGGCCCGATTTATCTGGACGGTCAGACCGCCATCACCAGCATCGTGGCCACCGCGTCCCTGCGGCTCGGGTATATGGTCGAGAACTACAAGTCGAGCGGCACGGCGATCTACATCGGCAATCCCTCCGACACGTTCACGTTCGCCGGAAGGACCTTCGGACGGCTTCCGGCGGGCATCAGCCTGACCGTGGGGACGGGCGTCACCGCGCGCGCCGTGATGGGCGTTTTGACGGACCAGCCCGATCACTGGGCCAAATCATGCGCCGCGCTGCGTGCGGCGCCCGGCGGAGGCGGCCGGTTCACCGCCTATCTATCGACGCTGCGGATCGGCGATTCCACTTACGCCGCCGGCCTGAGTCGCGGGCTGCTGGACGTCTCGGCCATGGATTTATGTGAGGTTGACGCGCAAAGCGTTTCCATTGCGAGGGGAGGCACGAGCGCCAGCCACGATCAGAGGGGCGAACTCCATCTGCCGCCGGGCACGGCCACGGTCGGCACGACCGTGGTCGGGTCCGTGGCCGGTGTGGGGTACGGGTTGCTTTCGCTGAGCAACACGCTTTTTACGGTGACCAATTCGCTCACGATCCGGGCGACCGGCGATATGGTTGTCCGAGTTGGAGAGCAGGCGGGTGGACTGGAAATTGTGCCGAACGACAGCGGCGCGCTAAGCATTACGACCCCGGCCACTCTGACGCTGCGCTTTCTGGCGCCGGCCTTGGCCCAACCTCACTATGCTTTGCGCTGGGCGGGATCGCACACCGTGTTTCTTAACGACATGCTGTCCGACGGGAAATTGATCGTGGATGCATCCGCGATTGCCCCCAAGACGGTTGAAGTTTTTGAAAGAGGAGGTTTCACCTACGTCGGGCTCAAGCCGGCGGGGCGTTTTCTGGTAATAATGCGGTGAGCGGCTTGAGCTGTGATCGGCGT
>JAGYMT010000325.1 GCA_018400335.1 Kiritimatiellia bacterium
TGAACGCTGAACACCTGAAATCTTTCAACGAAGTTGGCTAGATCTCAGCGTCGCTTTCGCTGGCAAATGCCGGGTTGCCGGTGGATGGCAGTCCGGCGGGCGGCAGGATATGGGTCTCCACGCCGGTCGCCGCGGTGTTGGTCGCCCCGTTCAGGTGTATGCTGATGAATAGATCGGCGCCATAGCCGGCTGCCAGATCGCCGCGCTCGTCGAGGCTGATCCATTCATCATTGTTTC
The DNA here is from genome assembly GCA_018400335.1 of Kiritimatiellia bacterium. Next base: position 238 of record JAGYMT010000325.1, read on the forward strand.
GTGTCATTCGCACCGTTATGTCGTTGTTTTCAAGTACGTCCCTGACCATGTTCGCCAACCGCAATGTGACGGCCTTTTCCTCGATTTCCTGCTTTCGATCGGTCACTCCCATATCTCTGCCGCCGTGTCCTGCGTCGAGAACGATAACCGAGCAACCCTGTCCGGTCAGGAATTCGGCGGGCTTGAGAAGCGGCACAATCATATTGTCAACATCAGCCTTGAGCATCCTGACGCGCCCGCGCCTTTCCCGGAGCGGTGCGCTGAGCCAAATAGCGGTTCCGTTAAACTCGAACCTGCGGCTGTTGATGGAGAACAGCAGAACATCGTCGCCTCTGGCCAGGGACACAGTGCTGTTGCCGCCGGTCAGTGAATCGCAGTCATGGTAATGACGGATCCAGCTCATAGAGACATCGGTCGTGGCCGGCTCGCCCTCAGCGGCTCTCGCGGGATGCAACATGGCAGCCATGAGCGCGGAGATGCGAACAAGGGCAAGCGGCAGTGACTTCCAATCCGACGAATTCTTCATCATTCTCCCTTGCCCCGATTCCCCTTCTTGACTCATGAAAGACAAGAGTGTAGTCTTAAAGCTTCTAAACGGAAAGGAGTTTTTTGTCATGGCCGATCAGCAAGAGGTTCAGATTCCAAAGAGAGCCCGTGAGCTTCTGGATAAGGGGCTTAGCGCGATGGAGCGCAACAATTTTGTTTACGCGGTGGACATGCTCTCCGCGGCGCTCAGGATCGAGCCGCGTTTCATGCAGGCTCGCAAGCTGCTTCGCGCAACGGCGATCAAGCGGTTTAATATGTCCGGCGCCGGCGCCGGGCGGCGGGCCGTGACAACGGTCGCCGGTTTCCCGCTTTTCGTCACAGGTCTGATCGCGCTGAAGATGGGTAAGGTTCTCAAGGCGCTGGACATGGCGGAAAGACTTCTCCAGAAGGATCCTTTTAACCTCATGTTCGTGCGGTTCGCCTGCGATGCGGCCCAGGCGGCTTCATTGCCCGAGGCCGCCATTCATATCCTCGTGCTGGCCCGCGAGGTATACCCCGATAATACCGAGATCATCACGCGGCTCGGCAAGCTTTACACCGCTGCCGACCAGATGAATGAAGCGAGGGAGTGCTTTGAGAAGGTTGTTGAGCTTCGTCCGCGCGACACCGAAGCCATGCGGAATCTCAAAGATTCCATGGCACGCGATTCGATGTCCAGAAGCGGGTGGCGCGAGGCCGGCAAGGAGGGCGGATCCTACAGGAATATGGTTAAGGATCAGCAACAGGTCGAGGTGCTCGAACAGGAAGACAAGATGGTTAGGGCTGAAAAGGGAGTGGAGTTTCTGACGGCTGAAGCCGAGTCCAAGGTTCGCGACGCTCCGGCCAACATGGGCGAGCGCCGGACCCTGGCCAACCTCTATGTCGAGGCCGGCCGTTTCGACGATGCCGTCGGAGTTCTGGAAGAGGGCTTAAAGCTGACCGGGACTTCCGATCCCTCCCTCGCCAATCTCGTGGCAAATATTCGATTGAAGCAATTCGATCGGGAGATAAATGAACTGCGCGCGGCCGGCGACACTGACGGAGCGGAAGCGGCGGAAATGCGCCGGATGGAGTTCGCTTTCAATGATATGCAAGCCAGGGTCAAGCAGTATCCGAACGACCTGTCCCTCAGATTCGAATTCGGGCTGTTGCTGTATCAGAAGGGAGAGCTCGACCAGGCCATCCAGCAGTTCCAGATGTCCGAGCATAATGCCGCGCTCCGCGTGCGATCGCTCTTCAATATGGCTCTTTGCTTCAAGGAGAAGCAGCAGTTTGATATAGCGCGCTCCCAACTGGAGGCGGCCGCGGCCAACCTCGTGGAGATGGACGATATAAAGAAAGCCATCTTCTACGAGCTCGGCCAGGTGCTGGAGAGCATGGGAGATGTCGACCAGGCAGTGAATCGGTATTACAAGCAGATATACCAGGTTGATATCCGCTACAAGGATGTTGCCAAGAAGATCGAGGGCGCGTACAAGAGCTGATCAGAAGCGAGGCGGTGATAAAGGTTTCAGGTTTCTGGTTTCAGCGAAGAGTGCCAAGCCGCAGGGATTGCGCCACCACCTTTTGAGTCTTCTGTCTTAAGGTGGTGGCGACGCTTACGGACGACGGGGGAGTGCATTCGTCCACCGTAAGCGTCCACGTAAGCGTTGACCGTTCTCTCATCCCCGAAAAACCAGAGCATCGCTCTGAGGCCGCACTGAACACTGAAGGCGATCCCGCTCCCACTTGCGGACGAAGAGCTCGTAGGCCGCAGGTGCGTAAGCTCGCCGGAATTGCCACCTTCCGGGAGATTTATCGGGATCGCTTTCCTTTTTTTCGCCAACGGAGAATCCCTGACCCGCAGCGATTATTTCCACCTCGGGCTATTTCCACACTTGTTTAAGTGTGGAAATGAATTCTGCATCGGCTGATCATACGGAAAATGGTTGATCAAATGAGCTGGTGTCCGGGTTCGGCGAGGATTTCGAGCAATGCCCTGCTGAAATGATCTTTCGGTGTTGCTATATTCCAAAGATCGTCTTGCCGTGACACAAACCCGCGCTTTTGCAGTTTCGCAAGATGTCTGCTCAAAGCAGGTCGGGAAATCCGGCACTCGAGAACGAGATCTTCGAAACCGAGCCGCCCCTTGAAGATCAGGGCGCGGAGACAAATGCTCGCCGACGGGACGCTCATAGAGTGCCGCATCGCGACGCCGGAAACAGTTCGACCCGGATGCTTCATCAGGTCGCGGATGATATCGAGTCGCGTTCCGTCGGCAAGCACCCGACAGGTTCGCCATAAAGTGGGATGAAGTTCGTCTCCGTTCATTTCCACACTTAAACAAGTGTGGAAATG
>JAGYMT010000326.1 GCA_018400335.1 Kiritimatiellia bacterium
CACTTTTCCAGTATATTCCCACATGATTTATCCTCCGTTTTCACTGTCGTCCCATAGGGACGGGAATGCTGGAATGGTGGAATGGTGGAAGAGTGGAGAGTTGGAATAATGGAATGGTGGAATGTTGGAATAGAGGAATGTTGGAATGTTGGAATAGTGGAATTTTGACAATGGGACTTCTTTCCCTGCCTCGTTGTTCCACCCTTCCAGTATTCCATCATTCCAATCTTCCATGGAATGCCACTGTTCCGGTTTCTTGCTTGCCGTATTTTGCTCCGCAACCCCATCCCCATTATCCCATCCTTCCATCCTTCCAGTATTCCATCATTCCAATCTTCCATGGAATGCTTATCCTCCGTTTTCCATAAGTCCGAACTCGTGCAGTTTTCTATGCAGCGTTCTGCGGCTGATTCCAAGCTGTTTCGCCGCGCGTGTCCGGTTGCCGTCCGCGGCCTTCAATGCGGCCGCTATCATCTGCCCGTTCGCCTCCCTGATCGTGGCATTCGTCCTGATTCCCGAGACCTGTTGTCTCGCGCCGGTATCCGGCCTCACGGCGGGCGGCAGGTCGCGCGCCGTCAGCTTCCCGGTTCTTGAGAGGACAATCATACGCTCGACCACGTTTTTCAACTCGCGCACATTGCCGGGCCAATTGTAGGCCATCAAAGCGCTGAACACCTCGGGTGTGACGTCATCAATGACCTTGTTATTCTCCGTCGAAAACTCCTTTACAAAATGCTTGATAAGCAGTGGAATATCGTCGGGCCGCTCGCGCAGCGGCGGCAGGATGATGTGGACCACGTTCAGCCGGTAGAAGAGGTCTTGTCTGAATCTACCCTCGTTTACCATCGCTTCCAGGTCACGGTTGGTGGCTGCGATCAGCCGGATATCCGCGTCCAGTGTCTGCTGGCCGCCGATTCGCTCGAACCTGCGCTCCTCGAGCACACGAAGGAGCTTGACCTGGATTGCAGGGTCCACGTCGGATATCTCATCGAGGAAAAGCGTGCCGCCCTCTGCGAGCTCAAAACGTCCAAGCCGTCGTTCGGAAGCTCCCGTGAAGGCGCCCTTTTCGTGGCCGAAAAGCTCACTTTCGAGCAGCTCGCGCGGAAGCGCCGCGCAATGCACCGGAATGAACGGACCCTGCGCGCGCGCGCTGAGATTGTGTATGGCGTGAGCCACGAGTTCCTTGCCCGTGCCGCTCTCGCCCTGCACCAGGACTGTTGCGCGGGTCGGCGCGACCTGTCGGATCATTTCATACACCGACTCCATAACCTGCGCCGCGCCAATGAGGTTTTCGAGTCCGTACTTCCTGTCCAGTTGAATTCGGAGGTTCCGGTTCTCCTGCTCGAGACGGCGCGAGCTGATCGTCCTCTGGAGCACGATATCAAGCTGATCGAGATTCACCGGCTTGGTGAGAAAATCGTCGGCGCCGCTTTTCATAGCCTCGACGGCTGTCTCGATGCTGCCGTAGGCGGTAAGTAGAATGCAGATCGGCTTGGGATCAAGCGCGCGGGTCTTTCGTATGAGTTCCATACCGTCCATTCCGGGCATGCGAAGATCGCTGAGCAGCACGTCCACCGTGTTGCCGCGCATGAGATCGAGCGCCTGTTTTCCGCTGTCCGCCATAAGCACGTCATAAGAGCGCCTCAGCGCGCGCTGGAGCCCCTCGCGCGTGTTCTTCTCGTCCTCAACAATGAGTATAACCGGCTTTCTGCTCATTCTTCCTTCCCCGGTGTCGCGTCCACCTGATGATCCCCGTCGTGACCGTGTTTGCGCGGAGCTTTTAGAAGGCGTATCCGGCGCTCGTCGAGCGGCAGGAAGATGGTGAACATCGTCCCGGCCCCGGGCTGGCTCTTGACCTCAATTTCCCCGCCGTGGTCCTGGACTATGCGCTGAACTATCATAAGCCCCAGCCCGGTCCCTGCCTCTTTTGTAGTCTGATACGGCTCAAAAAGCCTGCGAAGCCCCTCTGCGTCAATGCCCGTTCCCGTATCCTTGAAAGACACGCCCACAAAACGATCATCACTGGAAAGGGAAATCGCGAGCAACCCGCCCTTCGACATCGCCTGAAGTGCGTTCTGGATGACGTTGAAGAAAGCCTGCTTGATCTTATTGCGGTCCACCGATATCTTCGGAACAGGTTCCGGACACTGTACCTCGACAAGGATATCGCGATTGCTGATATCGTGCTTCATGAAACCAAGCGTCTCTTTGAGAAGCTCCTCGATATTGGTCGGCTCGATCTGCGGCGCGGAGGGTCGAATTGCGCGCAGAAACTGGGTGATGATGAGATTAAGTCGCTCGACCTCGTTGCCGGAGACCTTCACAAGTTCCTCGAAAGCGCCACGATCCTTCTCATCAAGGTTCCCGAGTTCGCGGTTCATCAACTGCAGGTGAATGTGGAGCGAGTTGAGCGGATTGCCTATTTCATGGGCCACACCGGCTGCCAGTAGCGTGAGGGCGTTCATGCGCTCCGATTTAAGCACGTTCAGTTCCTTCTCTCTGTCCCTGGTCACATCGCGCAGAATCAGCACGGCGCCCTTCTCGCCGCTCTCCTTCATCGAGATAGGCATGACATAAAAATTAAGGAACTTGTGATCCGGATAGGTTATTTCAATTTCGCGGCTTATCAGCTTCGACCATTCGCCCTCGTCCAGATTCAGGATCTCATTCCACTTGATGTCCCGCAGGAATCGGCCAATATGCTGTCCCGAAACTGAATCGGTTGCAAAGCTGAGGAGATTGCCGGCGGCATTGTTCGAGTAGCTGATTCTGCCTTTGTCATCCAGAAGAATAACCCCCTCCTGGAGAGCATTAAAGACTGCCTCCAGAAGCCCTTTTTCCCTCGTCAACCGCAGGAATTGAGTCTGAAGGCTCTCCGGATCGAGCTTGTTGAGTCTTTCGATAAGCTTGTCAAGAAACCCTGTTTTCATTGTACTCCGTATAAAAGAGAGAGTAAATTTGTCACATATCATACAACAACAAACTCCCGGGGGGCAAGGGATAACTGTGACAATATTGAGCCCCGTGCAGTAAGCGTAATTAAATGGTCCTTCCGGGATTTGCGGGTGATTTTTTCATGGT
>JAGYMT010000327.1 GCA_018400335.1 Kiritimatiellia bacterium
AAATACCCTTTCTCCCATGATCGCCGCCAACTCCCGATGTCCGATGTGTTGGCGTCGTCCGTCAAGCGGCAAAGGACATTAACGCAAGGTCTGTTTGGAACAAAATGACGCGTCGTTTCATCAGGAACCCAGAGCGTGCCGTCCGGCTCGACAAGGACGGTGTAGTTATCCTCCGGATCGCTCAAAAAGACATATCCGCTGACATTCATTGCAGTTTCATCGCGGCGGCATTCCGTTGCGGGCGCGAAAGCCCTGTATATAGCACGTATAATGGGAGAGAGGCACTTCCAGAATCTTGGCATACCGGTCATTCAACAGCGGAACAAAACGGCCTTCGGAGGCGCGCGCAAACGCCTTGTCCAACATCCCGTCAATTGCCGCCGGCCCATCCAGAAGCAATTCGACGTCCATTCCGCCGATCAACGGAGTCGAGACTCCGAAGCGGTTACGCAACGCGTCAACGTCAAACTTGCCCGCCGCATCGGCTTCCACCAGCGGCGTCAGCCCCCGGCGCGTGATCTGGTCGAATACCCAGCCGTCAAACGCGATATTGCGGGTCAAAGCCATCCGGATATACGGAACCGAATTTTTGGCCGCCATATCCAGCGCCTGCTCGTATGAGCGGCCGAAGAATTTCAGAAACATCTCCGGGCCGATAAGCAGCTCGCCGTGCGCGGTGCGCGGGGGTGATCGGTCGCCGATCAGGGTGATAAAGTCAAGTCGGGCGGTCTCGACGGCTTTCTTCAGCGCCTCGCAGATGAACCGGCCGAAGTAGTCGGCCATTTCGACGATCCATTCCGGCTCGCTTAGCAGCGACTCCAGGAACGTCTCAAAACCCATGGCATTGGAGAGATAGCCGTCCCCGGCACCCATGCCCAGCGATACCAGGTGCGACGCGGATTGGGTGTCGGCGACCACCTGTTCCCAGGTGTCCGGATAGTCAGGCGGATAAATCGGCAGATGATGGGTGTATTGCCGCAGACGCGGATAGCGTTCCGGCGCATGGGGGTCAAATCGCTTGCGATACAGCTCCCAGTCTTCACGGGTCTTGACGGGTGGTTCGCCATGCGTCTTGACGCTCAGATCGCCCCGTGCGCGGGCGCGAAGCCGTTTGAAGGTCGTGCCGTTGCGAACGTCGAAGGTGTGGAAATACTCCCCGTCCGTCCATTCCGGTCGCGACTCGAATCGCGGCAGGGCGTACAAGTCCGGCTGCAAAACCTCGATACCGCGCCCGCAATTCAGCCAGTTGGTGGCTCTGTCGTTATCGGCTTCGTCAAAACCGAAATGGACGAAAGGGTTCACCTCGCGCGGCATGCCCTGGTCCACCCAGCGCAACGAATGGATCCAGAACAAGTTATCGAACTCCACGAACGGCAGGCGGTCGACGGACCTTCCCTCGATGAGGCGATGCCAGCGCGAACGCAGCGTCGAAGCGGCGGGGCCGTCAGGATAATAGACCGCCTGCGCCGCGCAATCTCCTGTTTTCTCTGATGTGGGCTTCATTGTTGAATTCGCATTCTTCCCCGGGACCATCGTTCACTCCCTTCGTGCTACTCCATCGCTCACAGGACATCGAAAAGCGCAAGGGCCAGGTTGCGGCCGGCCTCTCGTAATCTCGCTTCGGTCCAATAGCCGGGCTCATAGACATACGTGTGCTGAATGCAAAGTCCTTCCTGCGAGTTCGCCCAGACGCACAGCTTGCCCGGTGGAAACCCAATCCGGGGTTTGTAGCGGGCTTCGGGCAGCCCGGCCGTGACAACGTCCGGTTCGCGTGTCCGCAATGCACGACCATAGGGGCAGTCCCAGGAGATACGGCCCTGGGGCGATCTCCAGTTGCCAATTTCCTGGGGACCGTGCAAATCCCACAAATAGTCAGCATGGCCGCCGGTATCCGCCCGCATGGCCGCAGTGATGAGATCGACTGTGGTAAAAAGGCCGGGAGTCGTCCAGACGCGATTGTGATCGTCCTCACCCGCCAGATACAATTCCGGATTCCCGCGGCAATGCGTGGGCTTGTATTCGGCACAGTCCTTAACAGGCACGGCAAGCCCTTCCGGATGGATGTCCTGTATTGCCTGATAGCGGCCTTCGGGGTTGATGTTCGGATACACGCAGAAGAGCGCCTGCTTGCGGAGCGCGGCGGCCTCCCCGCTGTCGCCGATCAGGAAATCCACCATCCCGCGAAGCACCCAATCCCCGGTATATTCCAACCCGTGATTGCCCGCGGTGACAAGCATGGCAATTTTAGGATTCTCACGGCTTCCGGCATCGGTGATTTTGTAGCCATAGACCGGCTGGGGAGGAATGGTGCTCGTCGCAGATGGGGCGTCTGGCGGCGCCCACCCCGGTGTTTGTCCCAGCACGCAATCCCCGTCGGCACACTGCGATGGTTGCACCCAGCGCGATGCGGACAGCGCCTCCGTGTGTGTTTTCGTCATCTCCGGCGTGTAGACCGGATAGTCACGGCCTGGATTGTCAACGGCATCTAGTTTCTCGGATTCATCCATTGAGGACCTCCAATCGGTTTTGATCGTTACCCGAAATGTCATTCTTATCGTTGCCGCAATCGACCATCCTGCGGGGCATACGACGGCTCATCGGTAATCAGCAGCACGTCGTATCGCACATTGTCTGGGAAATTTTCCAGCGTAATCTCGATTTCACCGGCGGGCAGCATGACGGGTTCGAGATTCGCGACGCCCGGCCAGGCCCATGTCCATAACTGTCCGGCCAATGGATGCCCCTCAGCGATGAAGGTGTCCGGCACGTTCAGATCGGTGGGGCCTCCGCCCAGCGTGAAAACGTGTTTTCCGTTCACAAGCGCCCGTATTTCCTGGCGCACATCGGCGCCTCTGCTTCCCGTACCCCGGAGCAGATGCCGCAGCCAGAGGTAATACGGGCCTTCCCTGGGAATCTCCACCTTCCAGACCGCCCGATTCACGCCGGGTTGCCGGGGAACGACGTATTGCGCCGCGCGCAAACCGGCTGCGGCGGAGCGTTCGAATTCTCCCGTCAGTTGAGCTTCCACAAATGCCAGCTCTTTTTCAAACGAGTACCCAAGTCTGCCCCACAGGA
>JAGYMT010000328.1 GCA_018400335.1 Kiritimatiellia bacterium
CCGAGCTGGGGCTCAGCGATCCCAGGAATGCCGAGCTGGGGCTCAGCGATCCCAGGAATGCCGAGCTGGTGCTCAGCGATCCCAGGAATGCCGAGCTGGTGCTCAGCGATCCCAGGAATGCCGAGCTGGGGCTCAGCGATCCCAGGAATGCCGAGCTGGTGCTCGGCGGTCCCAGGGGGAGCAAGCGGCGCACACAAAATAATGGAGGCTCGCTATGATTCGGAATAGCTTTCACACCATCCTCATTTTTATGCTTGCCGCTTCCGGCGCTTTTGCGGCGGATGCAACGCCGCTTGACGCGGTGAAGCAGTCCGTGAGCCGGGTCCGGCGCTTCACGCTCGATAACGGCATGATCTGCCTGATCAACGAGGATCGCTCGGCGCCCATGGTTTCAATCCAAATATGGGTCGGTACGGGTTCAATACACGAAAATGAATACCTGGGGGCGGGGCTCTCGCACGCGATCGAGCACATGATCTTCAAGGGCACACCTTCGCGCAAGCCCGGCGACATCACGAAAACAATTGACGACGCCGGCGGATTTATCAACGCATACACATCTTTCGACCGGACCGTATTCCTGGTTGATATGCCGTCCGATCGCTGGATCACCGGACTGGAGGTTCTTGCCGACGCTGCGATGAACGCGAGTTTTCCCGAGGGAGAATGGGAGCAGGAGCGGGAAGTGATTATACGCGAGATGGCCATGGGCAGGGACAGCGCGGAAAGGGAGCTTTCGCGGTTGCTCTGGCAGACCGCTTATGCGGTTCATCCGCACAGGGTCCCGGTGATTGGTTACGAGGACGTGTTCAGGACCATCACCCGCGAGGACCTCGTCGCTTTTTTCAAGCGTAATTATACGCCCGACAATATGATCGTGTCCGTTGCGGGCGATATATCGTCCGCCGCGGCCGAGAAGGCCCTGCGCGACGCTTTCTCCAAATTCAGCCGCAGGGCGAGAGCCCCGACACTGCTCCCCCGCGAGCCGGCCCAAATCGCACCCAGGCTGGACAGGGCATCCGGACCTTACGACATTTCACGGGTCGCGATGGCCTGGCACACCGTTGCTCTCGACCATCCCGATGCAGCAGCGCTCGATGTTCTGGCCGCTGTCGCCGGACAAGGGCGCAGCTCCAGGCTTGAGCAGCGGATCAAGGAAGACGAGCAGCTCAGCTTCACGATAGACGCCTATTCATTTACCCCGAAAGACCCTGGACTATTCATCATATCCGCCACCCTCGCGCCGGACAAGGAATCCGACTTGATCGGGGCGCTGGAAGCCGAAATTGAGGAATGGAAGACCTCATTGTTCAGTGAACAGGAAATCGAGAAGGCGCGCCGGCAGATGCTCACCGGCACCCTGTCGGAGCTGCAGACCATGGGCGGACAGGCCGGGAGCTATGCATCGGGCGAGTTCTATGCCCGCGATCCGGGATTTTCGCTCACCTACCTGAACAGGCTCGAAGCCGTTACCCCAAAAGCTATCCAGAAAGCCGTTATCCGCTATCTGCGCGCTGAAAACAGCACCGTGGTCGTCCTCGCCCCGGAATCGGCGCCCGCGCCGGCTGTCGCGATCCAGCCGGCGATATTGACGGCGGAAGTCCGGAAGGTTGTCTTGGAAAACGGCGTAACTTTGCTGATCAAGGAGGATCACAGGCTCCCCTTCGTGTCATTCTGCGCCGCGCTCACGGGCGGACTGGTCCTCGAAAATGAGCGGAACAACGGCATTACGCGGCTCATGGCGGAAACGATGACGCGCGGGACGAACCGCCGATCATCGCGCGATCTGGCGGAGGCGATCGAGTCGCGCGGCGGCAGCCTCGCGGCTTTCTCGGGGCAGGACAGTTTCGGGCTCGCGGCGCGCTGCCTGGCGCCCGATGCGGATCTGTTCATGGAGATACTGGCGGACTGCATTCTGAACCCCGCCTTTCTTGCTCCCGAGCTAGCAATTCAGAAGGCGGAGCAGAAAGCCGCCATAGCGAGGCAGCGCGAATCTCCGGTATTCATCGGCATTGAAGGCTTGAAAGAAAATCTGTTTCCCGGCCACCCGTACCGATTCTCGCCCGAAGGCACCGTTGATACCGTAGAGACAATCTCCGCGGAGGACTTGCGCGAGTTTCACGGGAAGACCGTCGTTTCCGGGAATCTCGTCATTTCCATATTCGGGGATATTGCGGCAGGTGATGCGGAGAAGCTCGCGGAACGGCACTTGAAGAATATCGCAACCGGCATGCGGCCCGCGCTTGAATGCCCCGTGATCGCGCCGAAATTGCCCGCTGAATCCGAACTGCGCGCGCCCAGAGAGCAGACGATCGTCCTCGCCGGGTTCCCGGGAATCCGCATTCGCGACAGCCGGTCGGACGCTCTCGCGGTACTCCAGAACGCGATGAGCGGGCTCTCCTCCGGCCTTATGTTTGCAATAAGGGAAGAACGGGGCCTGGCGTATTTCGCGGGCGCCATCAACAGGACCGGATTGGAACCGGGTTTCTTCGCTATCTACGCCGGAACCCGCGAGGACGCAACCGGTGAAGTGTGCGACCTGATTTCCGGGGAGATCGCCAGGCTCGCGGGTGAAGGAGTCAGCGCGGAGGAATTCGAGCGTGCCATTCAGCAGATCATATCCGCGCATAAGCAGCGGTTCCAGAACAACTCCGAGATGGCGAGGGAATGCGCGCTGAACGAGCTCTTCGGCCTGGGCTATGGACACAGTTACGCGATCGAGCGGCGCATGAAGGCGCTCACGCCGGAAGCCGTGGTGCGGGCGGCGGCATCCGTGCTGAAGGAGGATAGGAAGGCTGTTTCAATCGTTCTGCCGGAAGGGGATTAGGGGTTAGGGGACAGGCGTTAGGCGTTAGGGGTTAGGGACTAGGGGTTAGGGGTTAGGGGTTAGGGACTAGGGATTAGGGATTAGGGGTTAGGCGTTAGGGACTAGCTCCTAGCACCTAGCGCCTAGCTCCTAGCTCCTAGCTCCTAGCTCCTGGGGATTAGGGGTTAGGCGTTAGGGATTAGGGACTAGCTCCTAGCTCTTAGCGCCTAGCGCCTAGGCATTAGGGACTACTGGGAGCTAGATAACAA
>JAGYMT010000329.1 GCA_018400335.1 Kiritimatiellia bacterium
ACGCAGACAGGCGAAGCGAAGGTTATCCTTGAAAATGGAAGAACAAGAAGACAGGACAGAGGCGGATCGGGTGTCGAGCATGCATTGCACGCAGTGCAACAAGCTGCTCGACGTCGGGCATCTTCCCTCTTTTTCAACGATAAGCTGCCCGGAGTGCGGCGCCAAGCAGGTCGTGCCGGCGCAGTTCGGGGCCTTCATCCTGCTCGGCCGACTCGGTTCCGGCGGCATGGGCGTGATATACCACGCGCAGGACAAGGAGCTTGGACGGCACGTCGCCCTGAAGGTGATGAAGAAATCACTGGGCGAGAACGAGGAATTCGTCAGCGGTTTCAAGAGGGAGGCCCGCGCCGCCGCCGCGCTTAACCATCGAAACGTCGTCCAGATCTATTCCTTCGGCCAGCATGAAGGGCAGCCTTACATCGTCATGGAGCTCGTGAACGGCGGACGGCTCGACGAGATGATAGTCGAAGAAGAGATGCTCGACGAGGTGCGCGCCCTTGAGATCCACATCGAGGTCGCGGAAGGACTCAAGGCGGCCAGCGAGGTCGGCCTGGTTCATGGCGATGTCAAGCCTGCCAATATCCTTTTCGGCGCGAACGGCGAGGCGAAGGTTGTTGACTTCGGGCTTGCCAGTTTTGTCGGACAGCAGGAAGATGAAGACGGCCAGGTGTGGGGCACTCCATATTACATTGCTCCGGAAAAGGCCAGGAGGAAGAAAGCCGACTTCCGTTCCGACATCTACAGCCTCGGCGCGACCTTGTATCACACTCTCACCGGCCAGCCGCCTTTTGACGGGGAAACCCCGCTCGACGTTGTGCTGGCAAGGCTGAACGGGCCGGCGCCCAATATCCTTGAGCTTCGCGAGGATTTGCATCCGCAGACCGCGGCCATGGTCGCGCGCATGCTGGAAATGAATCCGACCATGAGATACCCGTCCTATCCGGCTCTGCTTTACGACATGCGCGAGACTCTTAATGCGGCAGGCAACAATGATTTCGCGGCAGGCAAGTCGAAGCTGGTCACGAAGATCATGCCGATCGAAAGCGGCTATCGCGGCAAAGGGCTTAAGATTGCAGGAATCATTCTCGGCATCGCTCTGCTCGTCGGCGGAGCGGTGACAGGCAATTATTTTCACCAGAAGCACCAGCGTCAATTGGCGGCCGAGGCTGCCGAGAAGACCGCTTTCGACGAGGCAAAGAACAGTGGGATGCGCGCCTTTTCCCGCGCGCAGAGTCTCGCATCCGTCGTTTCAGAGGCGGCGGAGAAGGTTAAGGAATTGGAAGAAGAGGTCGGCGAGACCGCGGCGCTGCTGAAGGGCGAAGCGCCTGCCGCGGGCGAAGTGAGCAATCATGTTGATGCTGTTGTGCGTGCGCTCGACGATGCGGCGGAAACCATGAAGAAGGCCGGCGATGCCAGGTATGCTCTCGAGATGGCGGCCGATTCCAAGGTGGCCGGGGGTATCGCCGAAGCTTTGGATCTCGTGGCGGGCGAGCTTGCTGAAATCGCCCGGACCGCGGGAGGCGCCCTCGATGAGGTCGATGAGATTCTCGCGCAGGTGGTGGATTTGAAAGAGAAGGAACAAAAGGCCGCCGAGGCGAAGCGTGAGAAAGAGAGGCTGGCGAAGGAGCTGGCCAGGCAGAAGGAGGAGCGGAAGAGGGCGGAGGATGAGCGGAAGAGACTCGAGCTGCTCAGGCAACAGGAGACCGAGCGGGTTCGGAAGGAGACGATTCAGCATGAACTTGATCTTGTTGACGAAGCGCGCTCGGCCATCGCGCCGCTGGTGGCGCAGCGCAAATTTGACGAGGCTGTCGCCGCTTTGTCCGGCGCCCTTTCAGATTTATCCATGCCTGATGCCCGGGCCGAGCGCGAAAGGGCGGTTGATACCCTGAAGGCTGTCGCGGGTTTGAAGCAGCACCTGATCAAGTCAATCGGCGAGTTTCCCTTCCAGGGCGGCTGGGTCTTCGGCAGCACGAAGAGGGATATTGTTGACGCCGATCCGGACGAGGGCCTGAAGATCGCGCTCGGTGCGGCGGGCGTCACGTTCGTTCCATGGGAGCAGGTTTCGGCGGTTCAACTGCTGCGGATCGTCAAGTATTATGTCGAGAACAGGACTCCGTCGGACAGGGACAAGGCGGACGTGCTTCTCGCTACGGCGTTGTTTTGTTACGAGACGGGAGATTTTCGCAGGGCGGAGGCGGTTGCGGCAACTGCCTGCCGTCTGAATCCCGAGTTGAAGGGTGAGGCGGCGCGCCTCATGCCGGGCCTGGTGGAGTGATCATGATGAAGGAAGAAGAGTTGATAATCGAGGAAACCGCCTGCCTGAAGCTTGACTTCAGCAAGGTGTCCCGCGTGGCCGGCAAATGCCCGGATGTTCTGCCTGTTGCCGTCCAGAACAGTGACACGGGAGAAGTGATTCTTGTGGCTTACACCAACGAGCGGGCTTTTCGCGAGGCGATGAGGACAAGAACGCTTGTGCTCTGGAGCACCTCCCGCAACGAGCTATGGGAAAAGGGAAAGACTTCCGGTGAGTGCTTTGACCTTGTTGAGGCATACGTTAACTGCGAACAGAACTCGCTTCTGTATAGGGTGAAGCCCCGGCGGGGCGGCATCTGCCACACGAAAAGTTCCGGAGGCGCGCCCAGGAACTGCTTTTACCGCCGGATCAACATGGATGATCTAACCCTTCAAAATGTTGATCCGTGATCTTCGGCGCCGGATTGCGGTGTCATGCGGCCCATGAGCCTCGGAAAGGGTATCGTTTCCCGGACGTGCTTAAGACCGCAAATCAACGCGAGCGTTCTCTCGATGCCGAGTCCGAAGCCGCCGTGCACCCATCCGCGAAGCACGACCTCGCGCCCTTCAAAGCCGGGCAGGTCCCTGACCGCTATCACTTTGCCTTCTCCGGCCGGAGCCGGGTCAGGATATCTCGTTGCATTGTCCATTTTTCAAGCTATTGCCCTCCGGCGATTTTATCGTAATGGACTATTGCGTTAAACAACATCCGGATAATATCAGCGGTCAACCGGTGCGTCAATGGGGAGTTGTGTTTC
>JAGYMT010000033.1 GCA_018400335.1 Kiritimatiellia bacterium
CACGAGGAAAGAGTCTTCAACGAAAGCAGCTATTCCTATGGCATCCGCAAGCACCTGCTCGAATCGACGGACGATTTTCCGGTGGTCGAGTTCCTCATGGCGTGCCTGCAATGCACGCCGAAATGGGAGCGGTTCCATGCCTGGAAAGCGGCGCTGGGCGATTTGGCCTATCCCTACGCGCAACTGCCGTATTCCGGATCCGGCTACCTGATCTCGCGCAATATGGGGGTCGAGAAGACTGTTTTCGCGGCGCTTGACGAGCCGGAAAAAGTCCTGAGCCTGGTCGCTGCGGTCAATGCCTGCAATTTGCGCGTCCTGGACGCCATTCTCGACGGCCCGTTCGAGACCCTGATCATCAGCGACAACTACGACAGCAACGTCCAGACGAAGGACTTTTTCGACCGCTACGTCCGCGAGTACTACACGGAGGTCGCCCGGCGGCTGCACGCCCGCGGCAAGTACCTGGCGGTGCATGTGGACGGCGAAAGCCGCGGCGTCCTCGGCTGGCTGGCCGAATGCGGCGTGGATTGCGCCGACGCCCTGACCCCCGCGCCGATGTTCTCCCCGACCCCGGCGCAAATGCGCGACCAGGCCGGCCCGGACCTGATTCTTTCCGGCGGCGTCCCGCCCACGATTTTCGGTCCCGGCGCGTCGGACCGGGAGTTCGACGATTGCGTCAAGCGCTGGCTCGACACCCGACTGACCTCGCCGCGGCTGATCATGGCCGCAGGCGACCAGGTGCCGATCGAAGCGCCCTTCGAACGGATCGCCCGGCTGCCGGAGCTGGTCGAGCGGTATGGGAGGTATTGAGGTATGAAGATCATGAATCAAGGAACCGTGTTTTCAAGTGCGCCCGGAACCGACCGCCAGAGCTGCGCGTTTCCGCAGGTGGCGGTGCTGCCGGGCGGGCGCTGGCTGGCCGCCTGCCGGGCCGCCTGCAGTAAGGGCGGCAAGGATGGTCAGCATGTGATGCTGGCCATATCGAACGACGAGGGCCGGAACTGGCGGATCGACAAGGCGCCTTTCGACGCGCCCGTTCTCGACGGCAAGCCCGGCCAGTTCCGGGCGCTGGGGCTGACCGCGCTCGGCGACCGCCGTGTGCTGGCCACGTTGTACTGGGTGGATAATTCCGATCCGTCGCTGCCCTTCTTCAATGAGCAGACCGAGGGGCTGCTCGACTCGCGGATCCTGTTCGCCGAGTCGGAGGACGGCGGGGACTCCTGGACAGCGCCGACACTGATGGACACCACGCCCTTCAACGTGCCCACGCCGATCACCGGGCCGCTATTGTTGCTGCCCGACGGCGAACGGGTCTGCCAGTTCGAGACCAACAAACCCTATTACGACACCACGAAATGGGTACATCGCTCGGTGCTGATGTTTTCGCGTGACGGCGGACGCACTTGGCCGCACCATGCGGTCGTTACCGAGGATCCGCGCGTTTTCTATTGGGACCAACGCCCACAAGTTTTGCCGGACGGACGGATTTTCGACTTGTTCTGGACCTACGACAACCAAGCCGGCGCCTACCTCAGCATCCACGCCCGCGAGTCGCGCGACGGCGGCCGGACCTGGTCGGCCCTGTGGGATACCGCCGTGCCCGGCCAACCGGCGCCCGTGGCGCCGCTCCCTGACGGGCGGCTGGTCATGGTCTATGTGGACCGCAGCGGCGCGCCGGCAATTCGTTTACGGACCAGCGCGGATGACGGGCGCACTTGGCCCGCCGATACGACGTTGACGCTTTACGAAAGCGTGTTGCCCAGCCAAACGACGCGCAAGGACGGGATGGCGGACGCCTGGTCGGAAATGGGCAAGTTCTCCGTTGGGCTGCCGACCACCGCGGCGTTGCCGAATGGCGATGTCCTGGTGGTCTATTACGCCGGCCCGGCGACCGATAGCACGAGTATAGAGTGGGTGCGGGTGAAGTCCCGCCTTCGACAATCATCATAGGAGATTCTGATGCAGAACTGGACCTTTACGGAGTTAGACGCGCGCCTGGCCGCGGAACTGCGGGACCAACTGCCGCCGGTTGTGTTCGACGCCCACGCGCATGCGTGGCGGACGGCTGATTTGGCGGATTCTTCTTCGGGACTCTGGGCGGAGGGCCCCGCGAAGGCCGGCGTGGACGCCTGGCGGCAGCATGTCGGGCGCCAGGTCGGCAACGAGCGCTTGGCTGGCGGCTTGCTGATTCCCAATCCCTTGGTCGGCGATGCCGTCGCCCGGGCCAACGCATTCGTCTTCGAACAGATCGCCGGTGACGCCGCCATGAGGGGACTGGCGCTGGTCACGCCGCACAGTGTGCCGGGCGCATACGACTCACTTTTCGAGAATCCACAGTTCGCCGGATTCAAGCCGTACCACGTCTTCAGCGAGCACCGACCTACTTTCCAGGCGCCGTTGTCCACGTTCCTGCCCGAATGGGCCTGGGAAATGGCGCACGCCCGGGGCTTGGCGATCACCCTGCACATGGTTCGCGACAGGGCGCTGGCGGACCCGGAGAACCGGCGCGAGATCGCCGACCATTGCCGCCAATATCCCAATGCCCGCCTGATTCTGGCACACGCGGCGCGCGGCTTTCATGCGCCGAATACCGTCAACGGCATTGCCGGTCTGCGCGGGCTGGAGAATGTCTGGTTCGACACCTCGGGCATCTGCGAATCCGAAGCGCTCGCAGCCATTCTGCGCGAATTCGGTCCGCGACGCCTGATGTGGGGCACCGATTTCCCGGTCAGCGAAATCCGCGGCCGCTGCGTCACCGTCGGCGACGGGTTTGCCTGGCTGGAGCCAGGCTCGGTGGCGTGGGACAAGACCGGGCCGCAGGGCTGTCCGACGCTGGTCGGCCTGGAAGCGCTACGTGCGCTGTTGTCCGCCTGCGACATGCTTGGGCTGAACGCCGCCGACCGGCAGGATATTTTCGCCGACAACGCCCGCCGGCTGTTCGGGCTGCTGTCCGAATCGGGCACATTGACCCAGGATCTCTACCGGCATGCCAAGGACCGTATTCCCGGCGGCACGCAACTGCTGAGCAAGCGCCCGGAAATGATGGCGCCCGGGCAATGGCCTGCGTACTTTCGCGAAGCCCGCGGCTGCGAGGTCTGGGATCTTGACGGCAGGCACTACTATGATTTCTCGACCAACGGTATCGGATCCTGTCTGCTCGGATTCCGCGATCCCGACGTGACGCGCGCCGTGCGCCGTCGGATCGAGCTGGGAAGCATGTGCACTCTGAATCCCCCGGAGGAGGTCGAGCTGGCGGACTGGCTGTGCGCGCTGCACCCCTGGGCGGAACAGGTGCGCTTTGCGCGCTGCGGTGGCGAAGCCTGCGCCATGGCCGTCCGCATCGCCCGCGCCACTACGGACCGGTCGGTGGTGGCGCTCTGCGGATATCACGGCTGGCAGGACTGGTATCTGGCGGCGAATCTCGGCGAAAGCGACGCCTTGCGCGGCCACCTGCTTCCCGGCCTCAACCCGCTCGGCGTGCCGCGGGAGCTGCGCGGCACCACCGATACGTTCGCCTTCAATGACCGCGCCGCATTCCAGGCGCTGCTCGACCGTCACGGCGACAGGCTGGCCGCCGTGATCATGGAGCCTTGCCGCTCCCAGGATCCGAATCCGGGGTTCCTCGAATTCGTCCGCGATGGCGCCCATCGCGCCGGGGCTTTGCTTATTTTCGATGAGATCACCATCGGTTTCCGGCTGCACCGTGGCGGCGCGCACTTGAAATTCGGCGTCAGCCCGGACATCGCTGTCTTCGGCAAGGCGCTGGGCAACGGGCACCCGATGACGGCAGTGATCGGCAGCAGCGCGGCCATGGCCGGCGCGCACGGTTCGTTTATCAGCAGCACCTACTGGACCGAAAGCGTCGGTCCCGTGGCGGCGTTGGCGACATTGCGCAAAATGGCGGAGGTGTATTTGCCGGATCATCTTGCCCGCGTGGGATCGCGGATTCAAAGGTGCTGGGAAGAGAAAGGACGGCAGCACGGTCTGCCGGTGCATGCCGGCGGCTATCCCTGCCTGGCGCACTTCCGGTTCGACCACGAGCAAGCGGGCATTCTGCGAACGCTATACACCCAGCAGATGCTTGCCCGCGGATTTCTGGCCGGCACTGGACTCTATCCGACGCTGGCCCATACCCCGACTATCACGGAACGGTACGAGGAAGCCATTGACGGCGTCTTCAGTGAAATCGCCGGAGTGTTGGCGGACGGAGGCGATTTGACCCGACACCTTCGCGGCCCCGTCGCCCATGACGGGTTTCGACGGCTGGCGCGATAACCCATGGTAAAAGGAGGAAGATGACATGATTTTTGATCAACTTGAGAATGCAGCGTTGTATGGCGGGCTCGGCGAGCGGTTCCGGATGGCCTTGTCGTGGTAAAAGTGGCGGACGGGTGAACAGCGACAACCTTACAGAAGGATATATCCGATGAGTATACAGAACATGCGCCAGAGCAGGGTGCTCCATAAACTGCGCAATGGCGAGGTGGCGAGCTGCTTCAAGCTCAACCTGGCCGATGCGCGGGCCGCCGAGCTGGCCGCCATGGCCGGCTTCGACTGCCTGTGGCTCGATCTGGAGCACGTTCCCAACGATCTGGCGGCGATCGAAAAAGGAATCTGGGCGGCCAAAAGCCAGAATCGAGATGTCCTGGTCCGGGTGCCCCGCGGCAGCTATAGCGACACTATCCGGCCACTCGAGATGGATGCCGCCGGCGTCATGGTGCCGCATGTCATGAGCCTGGCCGATGCCCTGTAACAACCATGAAGGGAGAACGAGTGATTAACGCACGCAATACCACGGATAGCACAATGATGACATCCTTGCATGTCGCCTCCGCCCAGATCAGCTCCGAGGCGGGCTCGCCGAAAACGCTGCCCCGGATGGACGCGCTCGCGCAGGCTGCGGCCTGCATCGGCGCGGAGATCATCCTTTTCTCGGAGGTGGCCGTCCACGGGTACGACTACGACATGACGCCGGAATCGGTGCGGGCCGTGGCGGAGCCGGTGGACGGACCTGTCGCGCGGGAGCTTCTCGCCATCGCTGCCCGGCGCCGGATCGTTGTTCTCGCCGGCATGTTCGAGCGGGATAATGACGCGGTGTACAACAGCCACCTGATCGCCGAGCCGTCTGGTCGGCTACGCGTGCAGCGCAAGCACAACCTGACCGAAGGCGAGCGGCGCGCCCGGCTTACCCCGGGACCGCGAACATTGGAGGTCTTCTCCATCAACGGGATTCGCTGTGCGGTGCTGATCTGCGCCGACAGCGGGCTTGACGGGATGCCCGCGGAGTGCCGTCGGCTCGGAGTGCGGGTGCGTTTCTTGCCCACAGGCGGCGGCGGCAAGCTGGACGAGATGCTGTGTCAGCGCGACCTGGCGACACCGGAAGGTCGCGGGAAATACGAACAGAACCGTCCGCGCGTCTTCCTGCCGGATGCCTTTGACCCGAAGTTTGCCGAGTGGGGCAGCGCGCTGGTCACGGCCAACGCGCTTGGCCCTGCAGGCGCCGCCACTTGCCATCAGGGGCACTGCGTTATTGTGGACAACATGGGCGTGCTGCGCGCCCAGGCCGTGGGCACAATCGTGCGGGAGCACATGCACGAGCAGTTGATCAACGCCGTGCTGCATTTTCCAGGCGCATAGCGCCGTCCGGAGGGGCGGAAAAAATCATGAATGATAACGAAAGAATAGAGACGAGCGAGAGAAAACCGGCATTTCCGTTTCATCGGGGAAGCAACCTGGGAGGCTGGCTTTCGCAGGCAAATGTGCGCGACGAAACGCATCTGGCCGGCAAATACCGGCGCGAGCACATCGCCCGGCTGGCCGCCGCCGGTTTCGACCATCTGCGTTTGCCGGTGGACTACGAGCTGATCGAAGAGACGGAATCGCCGCACCGATTGCGCAAGCAAGGGATGCGCTGGGTGGAACAAGCCATAGACTGGACCTGGGCCGAAGGGCTGGGCGTGACGCTCGATTTGCACAAGTGCGCGGGCATGTCCTTTTTTACCCCCGAGATCAACCGGCTCTGGGAAGATGCCGGGCTACAGCGCCGGTTCGCCGGCCTCTGGCGAAAGCTGGCCGGACATTTCGCCGGAGCGCCACACGATCGCCTCGTATTCGAACTGCTCAACGAACCGACGTCCGCCGATAACGAGCGGTGGAATGACCTTGCGGCACGGGCGCTGGACGCCATCCGCGAGGTCGATCCGCGGCGTTGGGTCGTGATCGGCTCGAATTCCTGGAACGTGCCGTCAACCTTCGCCGACCTGCGCGACTTCCGCGACCCGCGTGTGGCCTACGCCGTGCACTGGTATGAACCGTTTATTTTTACGCATCAGAAGGCGACATGGTGTGAGTGGCTGAAACGACTCGACCTGGCCGTCGCCTATCCGAGCGTGATGCCCGATCTGGCGCCAAGGCAGGCGGAACTTCGCGATCCGGCCTGGCGCGAGCAGATGATGCTTTTTTCGGAGCAAACCTTGAATTATGAACGCATGGAGCGTTGTTTTGCGCCCGTGGCGGCGTTCGCGGCGCGCACCGGAGCGCCGATCTACTGCACCGAGTTCGGTTGCTGGGATCCGGCTCCGCCGGAGTCGCAGCTCGGCTGGTTCCGCGACTCCCTCAAGCTTTTCGCCACCCATGGTGTGGCCTGGGCGCAATGGGAATACGGTTGTCTGTTCGAACGCGACGGCAGGGCAAAGCCGCCGCTGGCGGTGTTGTTCGCCGATGACAAGACATCTTTCCTTCCCGACAATCCCGGTTCCTTGTGTCGGGAAAGAGGAGCATCACGTCCGTTAACCTGAATCCGGCAGTGGCATTCTTTCTGACAGGGATACATCCTCTCCTATTGCTCTTTCCAGGATTATTCGCGAATCATTGCGAATAATTGAGGTCGGATGTGGACGAACTGCCTGCCAGCTCCGCCTGGCAATGTCCCCGGCATTCAAAACATCACCGGAAGATGCTGGATAAAAAAAGCGAAAAACTGGAACACGGAAAAAAACATTCTGCTATGATTCAATCCAATTATCGAAGGCGTTTTTCCCGGGTCTCAAAAAACGAAGGAGGGATCGAATGAGAAGGAAATTCATTTCAGACTTGTTTTATTCCGTTTTGCGCGCGTTCGACAAGAGGTTTGTCTCAACGGTATTGCGCGGGATTCCGGCAGCCGTCGCTCTCATCTGCCTGACGCTGGAGACGTCGGCGGACAATCGTGTATTCGCCTGCCGCAATTGGATTGACCGCGACTGGCCGCAGACGCTGCTGCATTACGACATCGAGGCGAAAGCGGGCGAATTCGCGCCCGGCAAGCTCGAACTGGTTGACGCGGAAGGCGCGCCGGTGGAATGCCAGGTGGATGTTGTCGAGAAGCATTCGGACGGCTCGATCAGGAAGGCGCGCGTCAGCTTCTACGCCGGCCTCACGAACGGCGCGGCGTGGAGCTACACGCTCAAGCCCTCATCTCGTCCGTCCGGGTTTCCTGATCGTGTGACCAGCCGCCGGCGCGGCTGGTTGCGGACGCAGGCGATCGAGGTGGCCAATGCCGAAGCGGGAGTTTTACTGCCGCCACCCGGCGAGAAGACGTTCAAGACGTCCGTCGAGCCCAAGGATGTTCCCGCGCCCATCCTGGGTTGGCGGCTTTCCGACGGCAAGTGGGCGGGCAAGAGCTGGCTGGAGAGCGACCGCCAGGTGACGGGCTGGTCGCAGCGCGTGGTGGCCGACGGACCGTTGTACAAGGAGTACGAGTACGAAGTGCGTTTCGCGCCGGGCGCGCCGCCGCGCGACACGCCCGGTTACTACCGTGTTCGCGTCCGAATCGAGGCCGAAGAGCCGCTGGTCTTCGTTGCCGAGGAGTTCGACTTCGGCTGCATCACCGCCGGGAAGGACTGTTTCGTAATGGTCCTGAACGACGGGTGGCAGCCGGATACGGCGGTGTTGTCGAGCTATAGCCAACCGGCAGGGCAGCCCGATCGAGTTCCGGGCAGCGGACGCGGCTCCCGTTCCTGGGACAACGGCACATGGGTTGCGCCTCTGGCGAAACTCGCCGATGCCGCGCCCGCGAATCCGTTCACAATGGAGCCCGCGCGGTTCGGAGCGGATGAGATGGGGCAATTGCGTCCACTTGCGATGATATGGCCGTGGCTGGATTTCAGCACGGGCGCGCAGTGGTTCAGCACTTTCGCGAATGCCGGCGCCGCCGACAGTCCGCAGGTCGGCTTGATGCCGATGCACGCCGGCGCCTGGCGTTTGACCGGTAAACATGCCCCGCGGATACTGGGCAGCCGAAATGGCGCGTTGCTGGCGCGCATGCCCATCTCGGTGCCGCTAAGCGGGTTCATGTCCAACCCGTTTAATAGCGGCGAGATGGATCCCGACCTGCCGCAGACGCTTGGCCGGCGCATGTGGGCGCTGGCGCTCGGCCCGCGGCCCGCCGTGAAGATGAAAGCGGACGGCACGACGCCCACGCTGGATGTTTCCGCCATGGATGAGTATCGCTCCTACCATGGTTACATCACCTTGGACGACTACAAGGATTGGGTTCTCGACTGGCCAGAGGCGCCGAGCGTCACACGCCCGCGGGTGTTCACCACGCCCGCGGATCTAGCCCGCCTCAAGGCGAACCTCGACCGATGCCCCGGGAAAGAGGCGATCAAGGATTGCTCGCTGATCACCGGTGATCCGAAGACCGCGGAGGCCGAGGCGAAGCAGGCCTCGTCATGGCTCGAAGGCGGCATTGGCGACATGCTGCAATGGTATATCGCCCACTTTAGGATGACGCAAAATGCCTATGGCCCGGGCTTTCGCGCCGACAGCGCCCTGGTCTGCCCGGAGCTCCCCGATGAATTGCGCCGGGAGCTGCGGGCGCGACTGGCGCTTGTCTGTCAGATATGGACCCACCCCGATTTCAATCCACGCGGCGCGGCGTTTCATCTCGGCAACCCGAACATGCCGATCAATCGCGACATGGGACTGTCGCTCTACGCCGGGCTGATCCCCGACCATCCGAAGGCGAAGGAGTGGATGGAGAAAGCTATGCGTCGCCTGGAATGGAAAGCGGAACACAACATCGCCTCGGGCGGCGGCATGTTCCGCGAGAACCAGCCTTACACGACCTACGGCCCGAGCATTTTCCTGACCACCGCGGCGGTGGCGCTGCGCAACAACGGCTACGACATCAGCGGCGTCCTGCCCGCCCTCAAGGAGCTGGCGCTGCACCTCAACGGCATTGACACTCCTCCCACGATCACGCGCGCCCCGCGCCCAAATTACAAGGACGGGCCGCTGAAGGATGACCGCAAGGTGCGCGTGATCCCCGGCTTGATGGGCGGACGCGATGTGCCCGGCGGCCAGACCCGCATGATGCTGGCCAACCTGACGGCCAAGAGCGACCCCGCCTTTGCATCGGAGATGATGGGCGCGTTCCAAGAGGCAGGCGCCTTCCTCGGCACGGAGATGATCGGGCCGGAGCAGTGGTTCTACTGGAACCCGGACGTCGTCGCAAAGACCCCGCCGCGCCCCGATCAGATCTTTGCCGGGCTGGGCGGAGTCCTTCGCGCGCACGTCGGGACGCCCGAAGAGGCCTGCTTCGCGTTGCGCATGGGCTACTCGCAGCAGCGCGGCACCGACCAGGGCGCATTTGCGCTCTACGCCTATGGGGCCAACCTGATCCGCACTTACGGCGCGCATGACCCGGCCAAAGGCCTGTGGCGCCATCCCGTGGTGGTCTACGGCGAGCCGCCCGCGGAGCACGAGCACGGCCGCGTGGACACCAATATCGAGGACTACGGATTCCTGCCTTCGGTCGGCTACCTGCTCGGACGCCAGACCTACAAGGGCCGACTCGACGCGATTGAGGCATTCAGGAAACGCTATCCCGGCGTCGAGCCGGAACTGATCTGGGACAAGCAGTTCCAACTGCTGAAGAACGACTTTGTCCGCAGCCGCCAGGTGGTGATGCTGCGCTCGACCGCGCCGTCCGGGCCAACCTATTACGTGATGCGCGACACGACGCAGGGCGACTGTCCGCTGCCGACCCGCTGGCATCTCGCGCTGACCGCCGGCGCCGACAACGTCAAGCCGATCCCCGGCGGCGTGCGCGCGGTGGCGCAGCAGGATCCCGCGGTCAAGCTGGACGTGCTGTTCGTCGAACCGGCCAATCCCGAGGTGGCGATCATCCCGGAGCCGCCGGATCACGGCGACACGAACGCCTACGCGCAGATTCGGGTGGCCCAACCGGTGGGGAAAGGGTATCTGACGGTCTTGTACCCCCACCGCGAGGGCGATCCGGCGCCAAAGAGCGTGGAAAGGCTGGGCGACGGAATCGTCAAGATCGTCACCGCCGAAGCGACCGACTATGTGTTCTGCGCGGTGGATGAACCCGTGGTCTTCAAGGACGACGTGGTGGATATCAACGCCATGGCCGGAGCGGTGCGGGTGTTCAAGGACAAGGCGCTGCTGGTCAACGCGGCGGGACAACACGGCTCGGTGGGTTACAAGGGGGTGGTTG
>JAGYMT010000330.1 GCA_018400335.1 Kiritimatiellia bacterium
GAAATTAACGACAGGAGGCGCCATGAAAGTTCCGTTGCTCGATTTGAAGGCTCAGTATCAGTCCATTAAGCCGGAGATTGACGCTGCCGTGCAGCGCGTGATCGAAAGCCAGTATTTCATACTCGGTCCGGACGTTGAGAAATTCGAGCGCGCCGTGGCGGAATACAGCGGCTGCAGGCACGCGATAGGGGTGACATCCGGCTCTGATGCCATACTTGTCGCGCTCATGGCTCTGGATATAGGGCCGGACGACGAGGTTATACTGCCGTCCTACACGTTCTTCGCTACAGCCGGGTCGGTGGCGAGGCTAGGTGCCAGGCCGGTTTTCGCGGATGTGAACCCGGACACCTACAATGTTGATCCGGCGTCCATCGAGTCGCTGCTTACATCAAAAACAAAAGCCATAATCCCCGTTCATCTTTATGGACAAGTTTGCGACATGAAGGCAATTCTCGGGATTGCGGAGAAACGCGGTGTCCCGGTGATCGAGGATGCCGCGCAGGCGATCGGCGCGGAGTGCGATGGCGCAAGGGCCGGCAGTTTCGGAAAGGCAGGGTGTTTCTCATTCTTCCCGAGCAAGAATCTTGGGGGCTTCGGGGACGGCGGCATGGTGGTCACCAACGACGACGCGCTGGCCGCGAAGATCCGCATTCTCAGGGCGCACGGGTCGGAGCCGAAATACTATCACAAGATAATAGGCGGCAATTTCAGGCTGGACGCCCTTCAGGCCGCCGTGCTCGACGTGAAGCTGAAGCATCTCGACGAATGGACCCGCGCGCGCCGCGGGAACGCGGACGATTACGACAGACTCTTCAAGGAAGCGGGTCTGGCCCCCTCGAAGCTCAAGCTGCCCGTCCGCGCGAATGCCGGACACATCTTCAACCAGTATGTCGTGAGGGCGGAGCGCAGGAATCAGCTCAGGGATCACCTGAAGAAACAGGATATCGGAACCGAGATCTACTACCCGGTTCCGCTTCATCTTCAGGAATGCTTCGCCTATCTCGGCGGCAAGAAGGGCGATTGTCCGCGGTCGGAACTGGCCGCGGAGACGACCATGGCTATTCCCATCTACCCTGAGCTGACCGCGGAGCAGAAATCCTGCGTGGTTTCCTCCGTTGCGGAATTTTACGGAATCAAGCCACTGTCATCCCATGGAATATTGGAATGATGGAACAATGGAATAATGGAAGGATGCAGTAACGAGGCAGGAAAAGAAGTTCCATTCTTAAAATTCCAGTATTCCAACATTCCAGCATTCCACTATCCCCGTCCCTATGGGACGCTAGTGGAATCAAGCTATGAAGAAGATATCAAACGCCGCCGTAATCGTATCGTCCGTGGCGCTGATCGTCGGCAATCTCATAGGCGCCGGGATTCTCGGGCTGCCGATCAACACCGGGCTTGCCGGCATGTGGCCCTCGATGCTGGCGATGCTCGCCGGCGGCGCGATCATGTGCCTCACCGCCGTCATTCTCGGCGATCATGCCGCCGCGAGCAGGACCGAGACTTTTGACTACCCTTCATTTTACCGGGTCTACCTGGGCAATATCGGAAAGTGGATCGCGATAGCGGCGAACCTCGTGATACTCTACGGCCTGTTGACAGCCTACTTCACGGGCGGCGCTACGATTCTCGACAATCTCGCCGGAGACAGGGTGTCGCAGAAGATGGCGCTGCTGATCCTTGCCGGGCCGCTGATCCTGGTGACCTGTCTGAATATAGGGTTCCTCCAGAAGCTGAACGTCTATTTCATACTCACGCTGATCTGCGCTTTCGGAGTCATGATCGCCATAGGGCTCGGCGGCGTCAGCGCGGGGCGAATGCGTTACACCGACTGGTCGTTCCTGCCGTCAACTCTGCCCATCATAGTCACCGCATTCCATTTTCATAACGTCATTCCCCTGCTCAGCGCCAACCTGAATTGGGATCGTTCAAAATTCCGGAAATCCGTGTTTTTGGGCATGATAATAGCATTCATCCTTAATGGCCTGTGGGTGATGACGGCGATAGGGGTTATTCCCTTGACCGGCGCGAACGGCATTCTCAATTCGTGGGAGACGAATATCCCGGCCACCGTTCCCATGGCCGCGATCCTCAACAGCGGAACTTTCACCTTGTGCGCCGGAGTGTTTGCCATGCTCGCCATTTCCACCTCTTTCCTCGCGAACGGGCTGGGCCTGCAGAACTTCATTCGCGATCTGCTCGTTAATACTTTCAAGATCAACAGCAGACCGCTTGTGTGCGTTCTCACGTTCCTGCCGCCCCTGGTCATCGCCCTTGTCTATCCCGACATCTTTCTCAAGGCGCTCGATGTCGTAGGCGGCGTGGGCATCGTGACATTGTTCTGCATCCTGCCGACGCTGATAGTGATAATGGACAAGACTCGAAGCAGGGCCTTCAGGCTCGTTTGTTTGGCGGCGTTTGTCGCATCCCTTTTCGTGCTGGGCATGGAGATAATGCAGGAATGCGGCTTGCTGAAGTTGAAGCCGTGGATAGAGTATCATCAGGTGGATTTCTGATCATGCAATCACTCAAAGAGCTGTTCAGGTACGGGATGGGGCCGTCCAGCAGCCATACCATGGGCCCGCGGCGCGCGGCGGAGCTGTTCCGGGAAAGGTGCGCCGATGATGTCCGCGTGAGGGCGACCCTCTTCGGCAGCTTGAGCAGCACGGGCAGGGGCCATCTCACCGATAAGGCTATCGAGGCCGGGCTCGCACCCATTCAATGCGAGATAGCATGGAGCGCCAATTCTCTTCCCTTTCACCCGAACGGTATGCGCTTTGAAGCGCTTGGAAAAGATGGGGAAGCCGCTGATTCCTGGACGGTTTTCAGCATCGGCGGCGGCGAGCTGCGCGAGGAGAATCAGGGCGAATGTGAGACGCCCGAAGTCTATCCGCAGCGCAACATGAGGGAGGTCGTAGGCTGGGCCGATGCCGCCGGCAAGCCGATTCATGCCCTGGCGGATGAGGTCGAAGGCGTTAGTGCCTCATTGTCGGGAAACACCGGCGAAAAACAAGAAAACGGTTCGTTGTGCGTTAAGCGA
>JAGYMT010000331.1 GCA_018400335.1 Kiritimatiellia bacterium
CCGACTTTGAATCCACTATCCTCGTGGCCGGCCGCCCAGGTGTAATAAGCCGGCGCCCTGTCACGCTGCTCCCGGTAGCGGCCGCGGGCGTTGCGGTCAAAGAAGAGCTTCAGCGGTTCCGAAGTGTCCTTGCGGACGAAGACCCAGGGCTTGCGGATAGAGTAAGCGTCGTCGTCCGGCGCCGGGTCCTCGCCGGGCAAAAGCGGGCGGTTCCACGTGATCATGAACGGGTTATGGATCGGCTCCGGCATGCGGCCCGCCCGGTGGAGAACCGCCAGGCTTTCCGGTATGCGGCCCCCGCCCCAGTATCCATGGCCCGCGCCGCCCGGTCCGCCGGGCATTCCACGCAGGTATTCGATCTCGCCTTTGTAGATGCCGATGCAGTCCGCTTCAAGAACAGCGGCTGCACGCGCAAGATAGAACGGGTCGCCGGTCATCTCCCAGGCGAAAGCGGCCTGCGGGAGCTTAGCGCCGCCCCAGCCCGCGTTGGGCACGGTGCGGTTACCCACTCCCCAGGGGCTGCTCCACGCCACGGCGTTGTTCAACGCGACCTGCCGATGCTCGGCGCAGCCGGTATAGCGGTAGAACGCCAGGTCGGCGCCCGCCCAGGTATGACCGGCCGTGTCCGGCCAGGGGTTCCATTTCTCGGCGGTCTCCTGGCGACCGGAGCCGGTGCTCAGATCGGCATACAGGTGACGGTGCAGCCGGGCCGTCTCGTGCGCAGCAACGATGAACCAGGGATCAAAGGTCGCCTGGTACATGTCGAGATACGAGGTGATCGTCCCCTCCGACGTCCGGGGACCCGCCACGTCCTGGAAATCATATTTGGTCAGTTCACCGAACAGCAGCGCGACGTCCCGTGCACGGGCGAAGCCGGTCAGGTAGTAGCTGTGCCACATATAGTCGGTATCCACGGCCATACATCTCAGATAGGGGCTTTGCTGCCCCGCCCAGGGAAGAACAGAAGTGCGCCAAAAGCCCTGCCGACGCCAGTAGTCGTTACCGAACGACGAGACGGACGCGTCCACGGCCGCGTCAGCATAGTGACAGAAGTTGGCGTCGATCATCTGGCGCGTGCCGGACTCGGCGAGCTTCAGGAACTGCGGGTCACCGGTTCGCGCAAAGGGGATCCAGGGATAAGGATAATGGGTACCCTGGGTCGCGTGATTCTTTCGCAAGGTGCGGTAAGGCGCAACCATCCGTTCGCCGAGCTTCATGTTCCAGGTGGGATAGTCGCCGTGCAGCCACATGCCGTAGAAACCGAGCCGCTCGACCCAGCGCGCCGGCGCTCTCGCGCCGATCTCGAAGACGCGCTCGGCTTCCGGATAGTTTTCAACGTCACGGTGATGAATGTCACCGAAGGCGCCGCTGGCGCAGACCCACATCGGATCGGCCACTGCCCGCAGCGTATCGTCGTTAAGACCCAGAAGAACCTTCGCTGCTTCGGCTGGCGAGACCGAGGCGTCGGCAAAGTAAAGAAACATCTCCTCCGTGCGGGCTATGCCCTGGGCATTGACCGATTCAGGGTGTCCTTCTTCCCAAACAGAATACCGACCGCTGAGTGTGGCCTGCTGCCAGATCGGCCCATGAGTATATTCCTCGGGCAGCCTGAAGTCCAGCAGTTCACCCTCATGCGCAAAACGGTTGCGGAAGGCATCCTTCGCGATGACCGGCCGTTTGAAGCGCGCGGGGGGATTGCGCTTCGGCCAGTTGTAAAAGGCGAAGCCGTCGGGGCCAACTTCGATTTCGCTGGGAAAATTCTGCCAGAAGTCCTTCGCCCCGAACGTCACCCGTGTGCCGCCGACCATCGCGCTCAACACACCGGGCGTTCTGCCTTCACGCTCCACCCCCGTATCCGGAAGCAGAAAATGCTGGTCGTCAAACTGCACAAGCGATTCACCTTTAATCCACTCACCGCCATCGTGAGCGGTCAGAAATCCGCCATTAGCGACGGAACCGACCGCAGAAAATCTCCATCCCATGTCCGCGATCCGGTCCTTGTTACCGTCGCCGGTGAATATCCACGTATGAAAAATTCGCACCACAGGGCTGTTGCGGTGAAAAACGAAGCGGGTGACGAACTGGCAGAATCGCTCGCCGGTGGATTCTTCGACATACCACCCCGTACGGCGCACCACAGCCTTTTCGCTGCCCAGTTCCTCGAAGGCGTACTCCGCGTCGGCCGGCATCGCATAGATGCTGCCGTCCTCATGTCGTACAAACGCGCCCAGCATGGCCTGGGGCGAAAGCACTTGCCGAAAATCGCCCGTTCCTACCGCGTCGAAACTCAGCCCGTTCTCGTCGATCCGAATGCGTCCCGCGTCGAGCGTGGGAAAGCCCGCAGCGAGACCGCCATTGGCCATCTCCGCTCGCCCGGCACGGCGCACGCCCGGGCCATACTCCAGGTACACCTCGCGCGGCCCGCCATCAAGATCAATAGTGAAGTCGCACAGCAGCCACTTGACGGGCCCGAAGCGCGACCAGCGCGCGGTCTCTCTGACCTGCAAGGGGATCTCGGCGCCCGCCTCATCCACCAGCCTGACGTTGGCCACACTGTCGAGAGCACCCCTGGGGAAAGGCACGCCGACCGTCATCGGCGCGCCGGCGATAATTGCGCCCGGTTCGTTCAGCACGCGCAGGGTC
Source organism: Kiritimatiellia bacterium (assembly GCA_018400335.1). Next base: position 2,644 of record JAGYMT010000331.1, read on the forward strand.
ACACGCCCCGAGCGCGCGACATCCGAGGACGCCTCGACACGGAACGGTGCTTCAGCGCGGCCGATCTCCCCCTCTCCTTGCCGCCATACAATCTCCAAAATCCCCTCGCTGCCCCGCAGCACGTCGGGAAAACCGACGGAAAAAAAGAGTCCGTTCGGCAGGAGTTGTTTGATCTCGTTTCGGGCCAGAACGTCCCCCTCGGCGTCCTTAAGTATGACGTCCAGCCTGCCGCGCGCCACCTGCCCCTCCTGCGGAGGCGTCGTCCACACAACGGCGTCGAGGTGCCGGTCCTCCCAAGGATAGCGGAACTTGGAGAGCAAGATCGCCACCGGCTCGTCGAAACGGCGGTTCTCGGTATCCTTTTGGTCGTCCCATTCGAAGTCCGCTTTTTCCAT
>JAGYMT010000332.1 GCA_018400335.1 Kiritimatiellia bacterium
CTTCCATTGTTCCATTATTCCATTATTCCAGCATTCCCGTCCCTATGGGACGATAGTGTGAATTACTCCCGACTTCCGGAAACCTTGGCAATTGACGGCAAAAAATGCGGCGCTCGCTAATAATAGTCACACTCGGCCTGGCGGTGTATTACCTGATCTTCAGGGCGCTCTACACCCTGAATCCCGACCAAATGTTCTTCTCCCTTCTCTTCTACGCCGCGGAACTGCACGGCTTCGTGGCGCTGATCTTATTCCTTTTCGACATCTGGCGCCCTGAGCATCCGCAACCCACGGCGCCGGAGCAGGGCCTGACCGTGGACGTCTACATCCCCACCTACAACGAGGACACCGGCCTGCTGCGCCGCACGGCGCTCGGCGCCAAGTCAATCCGCTATCCGCACAAGACCTACATACTTGACGACGGCGATCGGCCGGAGGTGCGCGACGTGGCGGCGGAACTCGGCATCGAATACATCGCGCGCGAGGAGCACAACCACGCCAAGGCCGGCAACATTAACCACGCGCTCCGCAAAACCGCCGGCGATTTCATAGCCATCTTCGACGCCGACCACGTGCCGCAGCCCGAATTCCTCGACCGCACCATGGGGTTTTTCAACGACCCTGAAATGGCGTTCGTCCAGACGCCCCAGTTCTTCTATAATTTGTCAGCCTTCGAGGAATTCTCCAACACCGCGACCGATGAACACTGGGAACAGCAGTCCATGTTCTTTCATTACCTCCAGCCCGGAAAACAACACTGGAATTCCGCGTTCTTCTGCGGAACGTGCGCGGTGATCCGGCGCAGCGCGCTCGACGAGGTTGGCGGGATCGCCACCGACACCATCACCGAGGATATTCACACGTCCGTCCTCCTTCACGCCCGCGGCTGGAAATCAACCTACCTCGACGAGCACCTCGCCACCGGGCTCGCCCCGACCGACGTGATCAGCTACTTCAAGCAGCGCATGCGCTGGGCGCTCGGCAACCTCCGCGTGCTCTTCATACGGAATCCGCTGACCACGAGAGGCCTTTCTCTGCCCCAGCGCATATCGTATTTCAGCGCCATGTTCTGCTGGACGATCGGATTCCAGAAGATCATCTACTACCTCACGCCCCCGCTCATGCTGCTCACGCCGCTGATGCCAATAGACCGCTTCTTCACGTCGCTGGTGGGCCTCTATTTCGCCAACCTGCTTCTCCAGCTTTTCACATACAAGGCGCTCACGGGCGGACGCGGACGGATCTTCATGGACGAATTGTTCAACATGCTCAACTACTGGTTCCTTATCCGCTCCTTCTTCCGCGCCATGTTCGGGCTCGGTCAGAGCTTCGCGGTCACGAGCAAGGGCGCAGGCGCGGCCGAGATTCCGGTGCGGCTCATCCTCCCTCAGCTCGCGGTGGCCGCTCTGTGCCTCTCGGGCATCGCCTGGTGGCTTCTGAAGATCATTCACGGCATCAATCTCGACATGCTCAGCTCCTCCATCGCGGCTTTCTGGACATTGTACGTCCTGGCACTCGCCGCCGCCGCGTGCGCACGGGCGCTCCGAAAATACGACGTGCGCTCGGACTACCGCTTCCGCGACAGCATCCCAGTATGGTACCGCGACCGCGAAAATCGGTGGATGGCCGCCTGCACGGCGGACTTCAACACGCAGGGAATGTCGCTCATCTCCTACGCGCCGCTCCCCATGGATGGAAGTCTGCAAGTCCGCATGATGACCGATGCCGGAACGCTGGAGACCGCGGTCCGGGTGCTCTACAAGCGCCCGAACAACAGGCTTCCCGACGTTCACTCCTATGGCGCAAAATTCGAGAACCTTCCGCCTGAAGGGCGCGACCTGCTGAACGTCCATGCAATGAACCGCACCGTGCCGGCCATTATGAGGCACATCTATTCGGATGGCAAGAGCCGGCTGGACTGGTTGAAAGGCTTTCTTCCCTACCGCCTGCACAGCCACAAGTCGTGGATGGGGCTGCCCATTTCCACCATTGACCGGCCGGGCGAATGGGCGCCCGCGCGGATCGAGAACGCCGACCAGCGGAACCTCACGATACTCGCGGGATCGGATGCGGAGGCCGGCAGCGAGCACGGATTCCTGCTGCTCTCGCCCTACGGCCCGGTGCGCGGACGGATGAGGATACAGGGCGCGGAGCAATCGGAAATAAAGGGCTTGCGCCGCTGGCGCGTGTACCTGGAGACAATGGCGCCGGAGGATGCCGCGCGCTTCGAGAAACTGCTGGACGCAAAATGAAACCCGCATCACGCAGCATATTACTGATAGCAACATTTATGGCCGCCCTGGCGGTGGCGCTGGTTCTTCTCTTCCGCGTCGTCTACGAGCCGCAGTTGGCGCTCAGACAACTGCAGAGATCCGGAAGACCGGACCAGCAGGAGATGGACCGGCTGCTCCGACTCAGCGGCGAAAACCGGTTCGACCTGACCGACACCCTGCAGCTCGCCAGAATGATCGAGGACGATGGACGCGAGGAAGAAGCGCTGGCGCTGTTCGCTAATCTGGTTGAGCGTTATCCCGGCGCGCCGGTGATAAAATTGTGGTACGCTGAACGGCTTCAGCAATACTCCCGATGGAACGAGGCCGAGATCCAGTACCTGGCGCTCCTGGAAGAAACCGGAAAGCAGCGCGACGGCGCGGAGCGTCAGCCGCGGAGGATCTGGCGCGCCGACGAGAAGGACATCGCCGTTGCGCGGCGGGCCGCCCAGATTCCCGAAGACCTGATTAGCGTGAACGAAGAATACATCAACCTGCGCCTTGCTGAAAACGCCATGACCGCCGGCATGGCCTCATCGGGAGCCGACCGGGCGCGCTGGTTCGACAAGTCCAGCGCCTATTTCACAGCCGGCCTCGATCTCGATCCGGATAACCACGCCGTGCGGGGCAGGTATGCCAACCTGCTACTCCGGATGGAGCGGCCGGCCGAGAGCCTCCTCAACTACCAGCGCCTGACCAACGGGCTGGATTTTCCCGACTTTGA
>JAGYMT010000333.1 GCA_018400335.1 Kiritimatiellia bacterium
TGGCGAAGCCATTAGTTTGCGTGAACACCTGGCATTCGTCTGGGTCAGGATGAGGGAGGCGATACGCGCGGGCTTGAACGAGGATGGCTGTCTGCCGGGCGGATTGAAGCTGCGGCGCAAGGCGAGTAGCACGCTGGCCCAGACCCGGCGCCTGCGCAAGGGCGACAACAGGACCGGCCTGCTTGCCGCCTACGCGCTTGCCGTGGCGGAGCACAATGCGGCAGGCGGCTTCGTGGTCACCGCGCCCACCTGCGGGTCGTGCGGGGTCCTGCCCGCCGTGCTCTTCTATCTCTGCCGCGAGCGCAGAGATGACGAGATGGAGGTGCTCAACGCTCTTGCAACCGCGGGCATCGTCGGCAACGTGGTTAAGCAGAACGGCTCGATCTCCGGCGCCGAGGTGGGATGCCAGGGCGAGGTCGGCGTTGCTTGCGCGATGGCGGCCGCGGCCGCGGCGCAGTTACTGGGCGCGGCGCCGCACCAGGTTGAGTACGCCGCGGAAATGGGGCTCGAACATCATCTGGGGCTCACCTGCGATCCGGTGCTGGGGCTCGTACAGGTGCCCTGCATCGAGCGCAACGTTTTTGCCGCAGTCAGTGCGCTTGCCTGCGCTGAGTACGCGCTGATGTCCGACGGCCGGCACCTGATAGGATTCGACCAGGTTGTTGAGGCCATGAGCGAGACGGGACACGATATGCCTTCATTGTACCGCGAGACAGCCCTGGGCGGGCTCGCGAAGATCTACAGGGAGAGTGATCATGCCGAACAGTGACGATGCTGCTATGACTCACCGCGAGCGGTTCGAGACGGCCTGGGCGTTCCGTGAGCCGGACAGGGTCCCGATCGAGGTCTGGATCTCCCCGCACTCGCAGAAACACCCCGCCGCGGCCCGCGTGCAGGAATTGATCGGCACCGTGGCTGATAACGTATTCTACTACGTCGGCGGCTTCAATTACGGCGAATTCTTCGGCTTCCCCGTCACGAGCCAGGATAAGACGCTGATCGAAGACCGGCCCGGTGAGTTCCAACGCTACGAGCATATCAAGGAGACTGCGGCGGGAACCTTTACGGCGATCACTTATCACCCTGTCGGGGAACTCGATTACCACTGGGAGAAGCGCTTCGTGACCACGCTCGATGATTTCAAGCGGATAGCGGAGACGCCCATCGAACCAATGTCGTTCGATAAGGCCAAATGGCGGGAGGGAATGAATTCGGTCGGCGATCGCGGCATGCCCATTGCCGGCCTCTGGCACCCGCTTGGCGACCTGGTGCGGAACGCCACCACCGAGGATGTCTTCATGTGGTTCCGGGCTGAGCGTGAAACGATGCACCGGTTTCTTGAAGAATCCAACAACCGGATTGCCGAATTGCTGGAGCGCGCCATGTCCGATGGGGCGGGGTCGTGTTTCGCCGTCACGGCCCATGAGATGCTGCTCCCTCCGTGGATGGGGCATGAGCTTTTCGACGAATTCGTGTTCCCGTACGACAAGCGCGTGAACGACGTCATCCACCGGCATGGCGGCAGGGTGCGCGCGCACTGCCACGGCAACTGCATGGATTTCCTTGAGAGGATGGCGGACATGGGGCTTGACGCCATAGAGCCGCTGGAGCATGCGCCGGCGGGCGACGTGGATCTCGCCGAGGCCAAGCGGCGGGTCGGCGACCGCATGATGCTCTGCGGCAACATCGCCTCCGAGCATTTCCTCTTCCTCACGCCCGACGAGGTCAGGGCGCAGGTCCGCGATGCGATACGAGTGGCCGCGCCCGGCGGCGGCTTCGCGCTGCGCACCAGCGGCGGCCATTCCGGAACCTGCATGCAGCTTCCGGATGAGAAAATGACCAAGGTGCTCGCCAACGTCGAGGCCTATATCCTTGCCGGCCTCGAATTCGGCCGCTACCCGATCAAGGGTTGAGCAGGCAGGCAACCCAAGAGAAAGAAGGACAGGATAACAGGATGACAGAATTTCTTCTTATCCTGTGATCCTGTCTGCATTTTCTTGTTTTTCATCGCGGTTTTGAGATGATGAGTCACTAACCCGCCCTGTTAAAATGGGCGCATCTGCGATTCGTCACCGGAGGCCCCGACCTCCTGGAGAGTCGGGGCGTGGTCCTTCTCTTATATTTTCTCTTTTTTGTTCGGGATCACGAGCGGGGAGTCCGGACATCTTGCGCCTGAGTCGGCCCAGAATTAGACATGGACAGAACGCGGTGCTTGGTGTAGGATTTGAGCATGCCAGTTGTGTTCAGATATGAAGGCTATCGCTTCTTCTTCTATTCGAACGAGGGAGAACCAAGGGAACCCTTGCACATTCATGTGCGTAAAGGCGAGGCAGTCGCTAAGTTCTGGCTTGATCCAATTCCTTGCGTAGCCAAAGCGTACGACATGACGTCGCACGAGCTTCACGAATTGCTCGATGTGGCAATTCACAACAGACAGTTAATAGAGAGGTACTGGAATGAGCACTTTGATAGCTGAGACCCAAACCATCGCTAAGCATCTCTGGTTTGACGAAGACACCATGTGGCTTGGTCTCGCCGACGGTCGTCAGCTTGGAGTCCCCTTGGCTTACTTTCCGCGTCTCCTTCGGGCATCGTCCGATCAACGCGAGAAGTATACTATCAGCGGAGGGGGTACGGGGCTGCATTGGGATGAGATTGACGAAGATATCTCCGTCTCCGGATTGCTCATGGGCATTGGGGATCGGACAAGAAAAGCATCCTGAAATGGCGAACCATTGCATCGGCCTCGACAGTGAAAAGGCGCGCTTTCGCGCGCCTTTTCACTGTGGGGCATGCCGAACGTACGAAAGCAAGAAAAACCAGAGCTTGCATCCCGCCGGACAACAGGGTATATTTCAAAATGCAAGAGAACTTGTAACCGGCTCTTGAAAAAGGGTGTCAAGAAAAAAAGAGGAAAAAGACAGAAGATTTATAGCCACAAAGAGTCGCGAAAAGTCACAAAACCTGTCCCGCAAGGCGGGAAGGTTCGGAA
>JAGYMT010000334.1 GCA_018400335.1 Kiritimatiellia bacterium
TCAGCAGCCGGTTACAAGTTCTCTTACATTATAGAGTAAGCTTACTCATGATAAGCACACCGGAGCATGGCGGACGGGGGAGGGGAGTATGGAAATACCCGGCATTATGAAGATGATTGCTGTTTCGGCGCTGAGGATACTGGTCGCCGTGTATATCGGGCTCTGTATCCTGCTCTATTTCCAGCAAGCCGGCATGGTCTATCATCCGTCCAGGCAGATAACGTTGACGCCGGCGGAACTGAATCTGGCGTACGAGGATGTATCGTTTGAGACGTCCGATGGCGAACGGATTGCAGCCTGGTTCGTTCCCGCGGAAGACGCGCGCGGGACGCTGCTGATGTGCCACGGAAATGGAGGAAACATCGGCGACCGCGTTTACGCGATAGATTTCTTTCGCAAGCTCGGAATGAACGTGTTCATTTTTGACTATCGAGGATATGGGATGAGCTCGGGCAAGCCGTCGGAGGAGGGCACATACTTTGACGCCATGGCCGCCTGGAGACACCTGGTTGAAGAGAGGAGCATCGCTCCCGGGCAGATCGTGATTCATGGCCGGTCGCTGGGCGGCGCGGTTGCGGCCTGGCTTGCAACGCAGGCTGACTCTGCCGGGCTGGTTCTCGAATCAACATTCACCTCAATACCCGATGTCGGGAAAAAGATGTATCCTTATCTCCCGATTCGACTCCTCAGCCGGTTCCAATACGACACATTCGGGAGAATAGGGGATGTCCGGTGTCCCATCCTGATCGTTCACAGCAAGCAAGATGAGATGATCGCGTTTGAACACGGCAGGAAGATCTTTTCCGCCGCGCCTGAACCGAAATGGTTCCTCGATACAACCGGCTCGCATAACGACGGTGAAAGTTTTTTCCCCGAAGCGTTCAGGAACAAACTGGAGGAATTCTTCGGGAGCGTGCTGGGGAATAGGTCCGACTGATCAATGTCCTGCCTGGGATCGCCGAGCACCAGCTCGGCAGAGAGAAAAGAAACCAAGCGGTGAGGACTGCCGAGCTGGTGCTCGGCGATCCCAGGGGAATGTGGATATGGACTGCCGAGCTGTGTTCCACATCCGCCCGCGGCCGAGTGCTCGGCGATCCCAGAGGTGTGTGTATCTTAACTGCCGAGCTGGTGCTCGGCGATCCCAGGGGTTCAGGTGGGTTTCGACAGCAATGACTCAAATACCAGGCAGGCGCAGCCTATCATCCCGGCCCTGTTGCCGAGGGCGGCGGGCTCCACCGAAATACGGGCGGCGAAAATGGGGTTGAGTCTTTCCTTCAGATGGACGCGCAGGGGCGCGAAAAGGGGCTTTCCGCATTTTGATACGCCGCCTCCGACGATTATCACCTCCGGCTGAAGCAGGTAGGTCACGCCGGCAAAGGCCGTGGCGAGGCAGTCTGCCATCTTGTCGAAGATTTCAAGCGCCAGCGGATCCTTCTTATGTGCCGCGTCGGCGATCAGCTTGGGAGTGATATCCTTGATGTTGCCGCCGGCAAGCTTCAGTATGAGCGATTTGCGTCCGCTCCCGACTGCTTTCACGGCATTCCGGGTTATACTCTTGATGCCGACATACGTTTCAAGGCCGCCGCGTCCTTCACGGGTCTTGTGTCCGTTCATGAGAATTGGGATATGCCCGATTTCGCCCGCCATAGAGTGTGCCCCGCGGTACAGCGCTCCGTTGATGTAGACCGCGCCGCCCACTCCCGTGCCGAGGGTTGCGAATACGGCGTTCGAATGTTTGCGGCCTGCGCCGAACGTGCATTCCCCCAGCGCCATGGCATTGACATCGTTATCAACAAATGCCGGCAGATCGAAGCGGGAGCGCAGTTTTTCGGCAATCGGCTCGTTGCGCCATCCGTCAATATTGGTGAGCTGGTAAATAAAGCCGCGGCTGAAATCAACGAAGCCCGGCACACCCGCGCCGATTCCGACGGGCTTCCATCCGCTCTTCTTGAAGCGGAGGATTGCCGTTTCAACGCGGTTCAGCCATTCCGCGGGCGAATAAGCATTCGCTGTCTCGAAATCGGCGCGCTCCAGTATGGCGCCGGTTTCATCCACGAGGCCTACCTTATTCACCGTGCCGCCAACATCAATTCCAACGGCAGTGCGCTTCTTCATAAAAACAACCTTTCTGCATTTCTTGCGGTGATAGAGCCGATGTTGTCAAAAGAAGAATTCCTTATCTTTGCAAGGGCTTCCGCGACGTGCCGGACCATTGCCGGAGTGTTGGTTTTGCCCCTGTGCGGTTCGGGCGAGAGGTAAGGTGAGTCGGTTTCAATCACAAGATGGTCGTCGGGGATCATTGCCGCGACCTGGCGCAAGTCACTGGTGTTTTTGAAGGTGATGATGCCGCTGAAACTGATCATAAATCCGAGTTCAAGCAAATCGGACGCGAACTTCATGCTGCCGGTGAAGCAGTGCAGAACGCCCGGGAGCGAAGATCCGTCGCTCCGGTGTTTTGCGTGTTCACGCAGCATGGCTGTCGTGACTTCCTCGGCATTTCTGCTGTGAACGATCACTGGAAGTTTGTGGCGGCAGGCCGAATCAAGCATCTGTTGAAAAAGGACGATTTGGGCTTCGGCTGTGTCGAAATCGTGGTGGAAATCCAGACCTGTTTCGCCGATAGCGCAAAAACCGCCGGTTGCCAGCCGGGCTTCCAGTTCGGACATGGAGCAGTTCTTCCCGGCAAGCTGGCGGCCATAACAGGCCGCGGCTTTGATGCGTCCGGGATTTGAAAGCGCGAGACCGGCCGCCTGTTCGTTCGACTCCGGCGATCCGCCGACGGCTATCATTCCGCTAACATCGTCGGCGCCGGTCAGGACGGATTCAATATCCATTCCTTCGAGCAGGTCGTTGAAATGGACGTGTGTGTCGTAAAGTTTCATATTCACCGCGGCAAGCGCATCGAGGAACGATGCGATGAGGGGATAATAGGAAATGCGGTGCAGGGACAGCAATTCCCGCTTGCCGCGAAAATGCTTGATAACGG
>JAGYMT010000335.1 GCA_018400335.1 Kiritimatiellia bacterium
CACGCAGACAGGCGAAGCGAAGGTTACCCTTGAATTATGGAGGTGTGTATGAATGCGGGACTGCAGGGTTTCTCTTTGCGCTTGATCGTCGGCGCGGCATTGCTTCTTTCCGTGCTGATGGCAGGCGGCTGTTCGAAGAAGGCGTCTTGGAAGGAGCTTGATAATCAATTCAAGAGCTTCTACGAGCAGGGTAAACCTGACGAGGCACGCCGGGCAGCGGAGCGGGCCCTCAAGATCGCGGAGCGCGATTTCGGTCCCGCTGATCCGAGAACCGCCGTTTCTCTGAACAGGCTCGCCCTGGCATTCCAGGCCCTTGGCATGGACGCGGAATCCGAAGCGCCATGTTTGAGAGCGGTTGAGATCAACACCAAGGCATTCGGCACGAATGCTCAGGAGACAGGCGAATCGCTGCACTGCCTCGGCATGGCGTATCATGGACAGAAGAAGAACGAGGCGGCCGAAAAGGCATACAGGGACGCGCTCCGGATCTTCGAAGAACGGCTTGGTCCCGAACACATCAGGGTTGCGAGCGTCGAAAATACGCTGAGCATCCTGTACAAGACGGAGGGTAGGGACGAAGATGCCGCGCGCTGTTTTAACAAGTCCCTCGCTATTTTTCGAAAAAAGCTCGGTCCGAATCATCCCGCCACGAAGGCCATTATCGAGAACATGGCTCGCGAGGAAAGCGGCGATCAGGGCGGAGATCGGCGCATCCAATGAGAAACAGGAAGATCGCCGACGGCTTGTTTGTTCTCGATGGCGCGGTTAATACCGGGGCGCTCGTGGCCGGGGGCAGGGCGCTGCTTTTTGACTGTTGCGATTCGGTCACGTCCGGACGGCTCTCGGAAATCGGGGCTTCGGGCGTTGACATGGTTCTCTGCACCCAGCATCGCCGCCCGAACACGGCCGGCGCGCGGTTCTTTGTCGAGCGCGGCGCCGAACCTGTGGTTCCCGCAAGCGAAAAATACCTGTTTGATGATCCCGGGTTGTTCTGGAACGACCCGGCCAATCGCTGGCACATCTATCATCACCAGCCGGGGCCCGAGGCGCCATCCGAGGCGCTGACCGGGGCGCCCGGTGTGAGCGAAGGCGATCTGATCGAATGGATGGGACACACGGTCAGGGTGCTCGATACGCCGGGCGCCACTTGCGGCAGCGTCTCGTATCTCGTTGAAGCAGGGGGCCGGAAGATTTGTTTCTCGGGCGATGTCATTTTCGGTCCTGGCTGGTTGTGGAACTTGTATTCACTTCAGAAGGGCGGATGCTTCAGGGATAGTTCGGGCGCGGAGAAGACTCTGCGCGACTATCATGCTTTCATGGGGAATCGTGCGGCCCTGGTCGAAAGTCTAAGAAAACTTGCCGGCTGCGGAGCTGAAACACTTGTGCCTTCGCATGGGGCTTTGATTCATGATCCGAAAGCCTCGGCGGAGCTTCTGATTGAGAGGCTGTCGCGCGCCTGGCAAAATTACACGTCCATATCAAGCCTGCACCATTATTTCCCCGGCCTGTTCGATGAAGCAGGCGCCGGGGGAGAGTCGGTGATCAGCGCAAAAAAACATGAATTCCCTCCATTTATCAGGCACATAGGCGGCACGACATCGGCAATAATGTCCCAGTCGGGCGCCGCCTTTCTCGTTGATTGCGGCGACGCTCATATCGTTGACGTTCTTCGTCGCGAATTGGCTTCAGGCAGCATGACTTCGCTGGATGGCTGCTGGGTGACGCATTATCATGACGATCATACGGACGGGCTTGGTGAGCTGCACCGGACAACCGGCTGCCCGATAATCACCGCGATTGAGATGGCGGAGATCATTGAACATTCTTCACGGTTCTTTCTGCCCTGTATTTCGCCGGTCCGGGCGCCTGTCGCCCGGAAGACGCGGAATGGAGAGTCCTGGCGGTGGCGCGAGTTCAAGTTGACCGCATTTCATTTCCCGGGCCAGAGTCTTTATCACGGCGGACTGCTCGTTGAGGGTCGGGGCTTGAGGGTGTTTTTCGCGGGAGATTCCGGCTCTCCAAGCGGGTTGGACGACTATTGCTGCGGGAACCGCAATTTTCTCGGAAAGGGAAAGGGGTTTCGCGGGTGTCTTGAGTTGTGGCGCGCACTGAAGCCGGACATGATTATCAATCAGCACCAGGCGGAAGCGTTTTCCTTCACGGATTCGGAGCTTGACCGGATGGATAAAGTTTTGGCCGAACGCGAGGTTATCTTTTCCGAATTGTTGCCGTGGCCGCATCCGAATTTCGGAACCGACGAGAACTGGGTGCGCTCGTATCCCTATGAACAGGACGCAAGGGGCGGGAACGAGTTATCCGTGGAGCTTCATTTCACGAACCACGGCGCTGAGGCGGTCCGAGCCTGTGTTGAAGCCGTGCTGCCTGCCGGGTGGGGCGACGAAGGGGGTGGATGCGCGGCCTCCGTCATTGTCCCGGCGGGGACATGCGGTTTCATTGGTGAATGGTGCGCGAAGCCCGACTCAGCGCTGAAGCTGAGCTTACGAGTTCCGCCTGCCGCCGCACCGGGGCGCTATCTGATTCCCTTTCGTGTGACCTGGGGCGATATGTATCTCGGTCAGATTCGCCACGCTCTGGTGAATATCCTTTGATTTCGGTGTCGCGACTATAGGAATGGGATACGAGAAACTGCGCAAGCTTGACTAGATCGGTTAAAGCGATAAAAACAACCCGTCCATCCGAGGTCCGCTCGTTGCTGACCGAACTTGGCGTCAATCCGTCCAAGGCTCTGGGGCAGAACTTCCTGGTGGACGCCAATGTGCTGGACATACTGCTTGGTGTGATCGGAGCCGTGCCGGATGATGAGATCCTGGAGATCGGCCCCGGCTTTGGAGTTCTCACCGAGCCGATGGCCCGGGTTGCGCGCCGCGTGGTCGCGGTGGAAAAGGACAGACGCCTGTTTTCCTGGCTGAATACCCGTTTCAGCGGTAAATTCACTATCAATAATTTGTTGCATA
>JAGYMT010000336.1 GCA_018400335.1 Kiritimatiellia bacterium
CTGGGCCGCGCCCGGAGCGAGGTCCGGAAGGTAGCTGTATGCGTCATAATAGCATCCGGCCATGATCAGTTCAGTGGCTTCGGGCGGACCCCTGAGAATGCCGACGATGTTGCGGACGGTCAGCGGCTCGATATCAACGCGCGCTCGAAGGCATATGGTTCGGCCCACCCAGCCGGAGATATCTTCGTTAACCATGAACCTCGGAATATTCAGGGACGCATAGAGGCTGTGTCCCCAATTCTGCCCCAGGTTGGCGCCGTGTCCCTCTTCGTCGAAATAAATAACCGCTGCGGCGCCCATTGCCGCCACGGTCTGCCATGGTCTGCCCAGGGGGAGCGCTACTATGGCGCCCTCGATATCACGGCCCTCGAACTCGTAGGCGAGACCCAGTTTGCCCATGACGAGCGTTCCAGTGAGGCCCTCGGGCGGGGTCGTGGGCGTCCTGAACCAGTTCGGGAGCATGGGAAAGAGCTTGATCGTTTCAGCTTCGCCTTCCGCCGGGCCGGCGGCAGTCATCTCGGCCCATTTTGTGACGGGGGCGTAGATCGTGAATGGCTGCTCCAGCACCTCATAGCCCAAATCGCGGAGTTCCCTGGCAATAGCATTGGCCGCCTGCTCCGCGCCGGGCGACCCGCTGAATCTGGACCCGGATTCGGTGAGCATTTCGATATCGGCAAGCAGTGTTTCCGGCGTGATTTCGGAGATTATTCCGGCGTAGTCAGGCGGCGCAGACCCGCCGGGAGCAGGGAGCTTGAGCGTGGGCGCGGCCAGCCGGTTGAAATACACCATAATGGCTATTGACAGCGCGCCCGCTGCCAGCGCCCATAGCGCTTTCGACAGCAGGCCATCGCCAGATTCTGAAAGATGCTTCATATCCGTTCACATCCACAACGTAAATATTTCTCTCACGCCAGAGCCCATGGCGATGGCGGCGATAATATCCCAAAGCAGCATTGCCCCTATGACACCGCAGAACATGCCGGCGAAATACGGCATCATCTGCTCGCGCACGAAGCGGGGCCCGCCGATCTTGAGGCTTATGAATTTTATCACGAAAGCTGTCAGCAGTGAGCCCCAGCAGCCTATAAAATAACTGTTGGCAAGCACGTAGCCGATCGGGTGCAGCCAGAAACCGGAAATCCATGTCCGCAGCGCGGCCACGACGAGCGTAACCGTCGCGCCGGATCCGACCGCGATCATGGGCCCCCAGCCCTGGCTCATGTGCGCGATGCCCTCTCCGGCGCCGGCTGCCTGGGCCAGAGAATAGGCGTCGGCCTTGTTCATGGACGAGAGCAATGAGTAGAAATACCAGTGCTGGCAGAGTGCCCAGTTCCGCATGTAATCTATGTTCTCCCCGCCTCGTCCATACGCCCACACGAGCATCACGTATCCGCCCAGCACGAGTCCGGCTATTATGCCGAAAGTCACGCCCAGGGCCAGGCCGCGTCGGGAGACTTTCAGGCGGTTCGCAAAGTGCATCATCTCGACCTGCGTGGGCGCGAACATCAGGAACTGCGCCACTGCCATGAAACCGCCGGCTACATAGGCAAGCACCATGGTTTGGGGGCTGAACACGCGCAGGCCGCCGAACAGGAAGAAGATCAGGAACGGATAATAGGGGGTAAAATAAGTGCCGGGCGCGCCGAATTCGGTGCGAATCCGGGCTGCGACAAAACCACAGACCAGCATGAAACCGAAGAACAGGAGCGCGTTCCACGGTCCCATCCCCGACATGCTTCCCCACGCCCCGATTGCGAACACGCAAACCACCATCAGAATGGCTGCCGTGCGATAGCGCATGATTTCCCGGCTGTCGTCCAACCCGCCTGGTCGGCCGGTTATGGTTCTGAACACGGCGGCAAGGTGTCGGCGGGATACCCACAGGGTTACCACCGCCATGCCGAGAAAAGCGCCGACATGCTGTTCGTGCGGAAAGGGGAAGCTGCCGAAGTCGCCCGAGATGTTCTTCCAGCCGGTCATCTCCCCCAGCGCGTATGGAATGCGAGAGAGCACCAAAAAAACCAGTATGCTGGCCAGCAGCTCCATGTCAACGAAGAATGCCACAGCCACGGCAATCCAGCGAACTGAAAACGTGGACCCACCCAGCCCCTTCAAGAATGCCGCCAGGACCGGCTGTGAAGAGACGTAGTCAAGGAGGTTGACGTTTATATCCAGGGACGGCGCGCCCGGCACGTAAAAGGCGATGCCGCGGATGATTCCCAGTATGAGCGCCGTGGCAACGCCGGCCTTGAACATCCGCCTGTGATAAAGCGGCCTCCGCACCAGCCCGTCTTCATTGCTCTCATCCAGGAACATGCTCGGCAGGCGCGCTATTGGAAAACCAAAGCGCTCGACATCCTCCCACTGGCGGCGGAATATGACGGCAACCCCGTAGAGCGCCCCGAAAAGCGCCAGGACGATGGCGAACCAATACATCAGCGGCCGCCACCACATCGCGTAGGGAACGTAACCCTTCAGCACGTAAAGCAGCCCGCGGATGGATACAAGATTGTCGGGCCGGACCACGAGCGAGTTCCGCTCGTTCGCCGGAAGCAGAGGCAGGTCCGACTCGCGAACCTCCATGGTGCCCTTGTACATTCGCGCCATGGCCTCGTTATTGAAGAACCAGATGTCCGTAAGAGCCGCGCGGCCCGGTCCCCTGATGGTGAAAACAAGGTCGGCGCGGTCAACGAGCCGCCTTGGAATGGTCACGTAGGCTGTGACGCAACGCTGGAAGCCGCCAGGTGTGCTGTACATGTCCTGCGTCCTGCGGGTGAGGGTGCGAATAAGCTCCATTCCGCCGTCATCCGTCATCAGCTCAACCTCGAGCCGGGAGGAAATCGCCATTTCATCGAGCCTGGCCAGCATGGCGAAATAGTACCGCTCGCCGGGGACCAGAAGTTCGTGTCCTGAATCGCTGAAGCGCATCAGGGGAAGGCCCAAAACCACGGTTTCATCATCCTCCG
>JAGYMT010000337.1 GCA_018400335.1 Kiritimatiellia bacterium
CTGATGAGGGATGAGATCCAAGAAATCATGCAACTCGCCCGATCAGTTGCCGCGTCTACATGCCAGACTGTCACCCGATTTTGAACCATGCCGAAAAGCCGCTTAAAAATCTCGGAAAAAGAAGATTGACGGACCGGCTCAGATGTTTGTGCCGAGCACGGCAGGCAGGTGTTTTTCGCGTAGAAAAACAGCGCTCATCGGTAAAGTCCAGCGATGAGCGCCATAAAGAGAGTTCAGGAAGGAATATCCAATGAGACAGATGATTTGCTTGCTGTTGCTGGCGGTGGTTCTGTTCCGGGCGGCCGTTGCGGCTGATGTCAGCGTGACGTTCGATGCCGAGGGTTTGTCTGGCCTGGCATACGGGGAAACATCCTTGCTGGCGGCTGGCGGGGTTGAAGTGGGGCGGGTTGTGCTGGCGGATCGCCATCGCGACCGGAGCCGGGAAACCTGGCAGGAGTGGTATGGGGGCGATGACCGGATTTTTACGGATGCGCAGGCCGGTATCCGGCGGCGCACATTCGATCCGGACGCTAAACGCCTGGTTCTTGAGATGGCTTGGGGGGCGATACAGGTTGAATATCAGCCGCGCGGCAACGGGCTCGATCTGCGGGTTGAAGTCGCGAATACGTCCAGCCAGACAATCGAGTACGTGCAACTGGACCTGATGAAACTGCGCTTTCCGGATGCCGTTGCCGTTGGCCCGGCGTCCACGGTTCCCCGCTTTGGCACCAACCCGGCCAATCTGGAAGGGGTTAGTGTCGTCCGTGCGCGGGCTGGCAATCTGCAGGCCGTATGGCTGAGCACGCAGCCGGGGCGGCCCATCGTGCAGGCCATGTGGGGTAGCGGGGAGTCTGGAGGCCTGACGGTTTCCGTGGCGGCCGGGCATCCGGCGGGTGGCGATGAGCGGTATGATGGCGTGTGGAACGTGCGTCCGATCCCTCCTGGCGCCAAGGATGTCTACCAATTAAGCCTGCGCTTTGCGCCCGCCGAGGTGTCGCCGTACGAGCTGGCCGCCGATGTGCTGCGGGCCTTCGGGCAAGCGCATCCCGCCACGCTCGACTGGCCGGACCGCCGTCCGATCCCGTGCATTCATGTGGCCGATGGCCGGGGCACGGAAAAGAATCCGCGCGGCTGGGGGCACGCGATTCCGTTGCCGGACGACTGGGACATCGCCGCCCCGGACAGCCACGCGCGTTTTCGCGAGGCCGCCCTGCGCGGGGCCCGCAGCATTGCCGACATTTGCCGGCGGATGGGTGCCCAGGGGGTGATCGTCTGGCAGATCGAAGGGCAGGAGCACAGCCAAATTGCCTATTATGGCGATCCGCAGATCCTGCCGCATGTCGCGCCGGAAATGGATGCCGTGGCGGACGAGTTCTTCGCCATTATCCGCGATGCCGGACTGCGGGTGGGGGTCACGCTTGCACCGACGTATCACTTTCCGACGGCTGGCGATGATGCCGAGCGCGATCCACAGGATATCGGCTGGGACAAGCTCGGCCAGTCGCGCAGCGGCGGTCATCGCGAAATCCCGTCAAGCGTCTCGAACCTCTACTCGGCCGCTTCGGCCTGGAACATGGTCAGTCGGCTAGACGACAAGATCCGTTACGCGAAAGCACGCTGGGGCGCGACGTTATTCTATGTCGACGCCAACTTCATCTGGCGTCCGCGGGACGCCAGTGCCGAGGAGAAGGGGTGGTCCAGCAAGCAGATGGGCGCGGACGTGTTCCGCGAACTGCATGAACGCCACCCCGACATCCTGCTCGTTCCCGAACACCAGAATTTCCAGTACCATGCCTATACGGCCCCCTACGGCGAAACGCCACGAACGACGATCTTCGCCCAGGAAACGACGGGTGACGATGTTCGTGCGGCCTATCCCGATGCGTTCGGCGTGCTGATGCTGCATCGGCAGGCCAACGAGGTGCGCGACAACCTAGACCGCTACGTGCGGGCCATTGCCACGGGCGATGTGCATCTGCCGCACGGCTGGTTTCTCGACGTTGACAGGCTCCGTTCGATGTACCATCCGGCGGCAGCCCTGGCACCCTTTCAGGTCGAGCAGCGCGGCCGTGCCATTCTCCTGAACGGTGAGCCGCAGGAGAGTGTGGCGGCCTTGCAGGGGCGCTTGGCGGCACTTTTGCCTGAAAGTCCGGATTTCCTGTCGCGGCGGGTCTTTGTCCGCTACGCCACAGACGTACCCGCAGCCGCGGTCGATGCGGTGCTCGGTGCCGTTGCCGCGGCGAAATGCATCGTGGCCTGGACGCAGCCATCGGATGTCGATTGGCCTGCATTCTGGCGGGCGGACAATGCGTTGAAGCCGCTCGTGGACGGGGCGCGTGCCTTTGCGATTCCCGGTCGGGACCAGAGTGCGTTACTCGTGATTGCCAATGCGACGGATCGGGAGCGCGAGATCGCCGTCGATGTGTCGGTTCCCGCGCTGGGAATCGGCGTCAAGGATTCGAGTGCCATCTATATCCAGCCGCTCGCGGGACTCTCGCCCAGACAGGAACCTCCTCCGTTGCAGCCGGTCCTGGGCGGTGATCCCGCCGGGGGAGTGGAACTGCCCGGCCTGGATGCGCTCCAGCGGGAAATCGACATGATGAGACTGGAGATGGATCAGGATGTTGCGGATGTACCACTCGATACCGAAAACTACCGATTCCGCGATGGGAAAATCGAGGTGCTGGTTGCTCCCTTTGGTTGGCGCGTCCTGCGAGTGACCCGTATCCATCCTTGAGCATGCAGCCACCGACACGAGGTCGGTGGGTGGTGAGGTTACAGATTAGCCGCGGCCCCGGGGGGGGCCAGATGATGCGGAGGTGAAACTATTTACAATTAATCGCTTTTCTTAACCGCCATCCTTCCTCGGATACCCTTAGTCGACTCACTTGCAGCGGATTGGGCGCTTCGGTTAAGCGGGTCGGGTAAGGGTATCCGGTTAAGGGTTGCGGTTAAGCGGGTCGTT
>JAGYMT010000338.1 GCA_018400335.1 Kiritimatiellia bacterium
CTGTAGGTGTTCGACTCGTCGCGTGGGCGCAACGAACCGCGCTGGTGCCTTGGATGGCCGAGGAGCCTGCGGGACCTGATAATCTCGGCAAGCTGTTCGTTATAGCCGGGCAGGAAGTGAAGGAGGCCATAGCATGACTACATACGTCTATGAAACGATTTCCGGGTGAAGGTCATTTCTATGAATAGCGAAGCGATGCGGGAAACATTGCGCGTTACGAAGGCGCTGGCGGATATCCAACGCGTTCGGATTCTAATGATGCTGAGACATGGCGAGTTGTGCGTGTGTCAGATCGTCGAAGTGCTGGGGCTTGCGCCCTCCACGGTGTCGAAGCATCTTTCCATACTGGACGTTGCCAGGCTTGTGGAGTCGCGCAAGGATGGTCGGTGGGCCTACTTCCGCTTGCCCGACAAATCAGCGTCCGCGCTTGTCGCTACCATTCTGAAATGGCTGGATGGCGCCTTGGTGGATGATTCGAGCATTGAACGGGATAAGAGTAGTTTGAGGAAGGTTGTCGCGTGCGATCCGCAGACGTTGTGTTGCAGGAGAAAAGGGGGCGCCGCTCGTCATAAAATTTTCGCCGGGCGAAAATTTTAAATGGAGGAAAAAGACATGGATAACAAGAATGACAAAGATACAGGGGAGACCTGTGCTTGCGGACCGGGATGCGGATGCGGAACGCCGGGATCAGCAGGGAAGGGACGGTATGTCGCGGGTGTCGTTATCCTGCTCATTGCCGGTGTTCTGGTCGTGAGGAGCATGGTGAAACACAACGGAACCGAATCCGCGCAATCCGTGTCCGCTGGATTTGCGGCGCTGCCTGCCGCCTCAAGTTCAGATGGAGATTCATCCGGGGCGATAGTCGGCGAGACTGACTCTATCGTGGAGATCACCGCGCTTTCCGACTTGAACGGCGTTGCGGCAGATACCTTTGGTGTCTTCGTTTTCGTGCCGGGCAGCGGCGAAAACGCCGGCAAGGCACCGATAGCGCAAATGCGGAGCGCGACGCAGACGATAGAACCCCGGTTGCGCGGAGGGCGAATAGGTATCTTCGCCCTGAAGGCAGGCTCGTCCGACCACACACTGGTGGCGTCGCAAATGACCCTGCCGGGTGTGCTTGCCCTGGTCAAGGGCGGCGGCATGAGCGCTACATCGGGCGATATCACGGAGACCAAGCTTGTTCAGGCGCTGGTGGCAGCGGCCAGCGCGGGCGGATGCGGACCGAGCGGTTGCGGCCCCAGAGGCTGCAACTAGTGCCTTATCATCGAGAAACACCGACAAAAAACAAGAAAACGGCGACATTCATTTCTCGGCGCGCTCGGAGATCGCGCCCTACCTGTCCGGAAAAAAGGTAGGGCAGGCTCTCCGAGCATGCCGCTGTTGGGTTGCGGGCGGTGGCCCGCTTCAGTGAGTATACAGTATGGCTGAATTGCTTAGATGGGTCACGGAGACGCTGCAGGCCGCAAGCATGGGCCCCATGGCCCTGCCGCTGGCGTTCCTGCTCGGATTGGTCAGCGCTCTTGCAAGCGCGTGCTGCACATTGCCGGCGATGGGCATGCTGGTGGCCTATTCGGGCACACGTCAGGACGTCAACCGCCGGGCTTCGCTCTCCACGGCCGTCTGGTTCCTGATCGGCACGACGCTCGCATTGATCATCCTCGGGTTCGTCGCCGGACTGATCGGCCAGGCGGCGCAAGCGTTTCTGGGCCGCTACTGGAAGCTGTTCGCGGGTGTTGTCGCCGTGCTGTTCGGGTTAGCGACCTTAAAACTGCTTCCGTTCAAGCTCCCCAGTCGCGCCGCGAAGCCTGGCGACGCCGCAGTGTCCGGCGGTAGAATGGGGGCGGTTCTGGGCGGCTTGTTCCTCGGCGGCGGGGTAGCGGCCTGTTCCTTGCCGTGCAATCCGGGGATTTTCATCGTCATCGGCGCCAGCATGTTGATGGGCAGGGTTCTGTGGGGCATGCTGCTCATGGCCGCGTTCGGGATCGGGTTCAGCATTCCGCTTGCCGCCATCCTTTTCGGCGTATCCTTCGGCAAGGCTTCGCTGAGGATGGGGAAGGCCGACACCGCCATCAGGATGGTCGCTGGAGTTCTGCTGGTGTGTGCGGGGTTGTATCTGTTGGGAACGTTCTAGAAGCACTGGTATCTCATGGAAGAATGGAATGATGGATGGTGGAATAATGGAGTAGTGATGTGGGAGGTGGGCACAAAGCTCTGTTGCCCACGACGAGATAAAGGGATTTATTCAGGGATTGTCGGATTCCATGAGTGTACCGCTTCATACAGAAACAGGTAGGGCGGGCTCTCCGAGCACGCCGCCTCGAAATGAAGTCGTCAGGTAGGGCGGGCTCTCCGAGCACGCCGCCTCGAACAAATATGATAACCAAATCATGAAACAGATATCTTTGCCGCAACGACGAAAGCTTCCCCATGACATTCCGTCATGGGTAGTTGAGGGCGCGCATCATTTCATAACGATTAACTGCAGACAAAGAGGCGTGAACACCTTGTGTCATCGCAATATAGCAACAGCGTTGTTTGCGGAAGCGCGTCGCTGCGAGGATGCCGGACACTGGTATCTATGGTTGATGCTGTTGATGCCCGATCACATCCATCTTATCGCTACGTTTGATCTTCTGCGCGGCATCAGGAAGACGATCGCCCAATGGAAGCGTTTTCAGGCAACACATTATGGCATTCAGTGGCAGCCTAATTTCTTCGAACACAGACTCCGTAATCAGGATGAGTTCGACGAAAAGACACATTATATTCGAATGAATGCCGTGAGGCAGGAATTGATCCTAACTGCCGAGGATTGGCCGTATGTGATGGATCGTAACAATATACAGGATGCGGTGGACGGCGTGCTCGGAGAGCCCGCCCTACCCAAAATGGAAACTGGCGTGCTCGGAGAGCCCGCCCTACCAACAGGAGGAGATGAAAAATGACCTGTTCCGTA
>JAGYMT010000339.1 GCA_018400335.1 Kiritimatiellia bacterium
GTGATCATGTCGCAGGCCGATCACATCAAGGCCCAGCTCATGCTGGCGGACGGCATGATGATAACAAAGGTGGTTAGAGGCGACCTTCCCTCGCTCGAGAAGGCGCTGGCGACCTTGATGAAATCCGTTTCCGGAGAGATACGGCCGGTGGTTCCGACCGCACACGCCGAGGCTCTCAAAAATGTCACCGCGCGCATAGAGATTCCGGAGAACTGAGCCCGGCATCCGCCGCTTGACTCTACCGGGCTGCCGTTTGACGGCTGCAACTCATGCCGGCTTGATGCATCTGTTTTCGAGCATCAGGCAAAGGAGTCTTCTGTTTTATGTCCGAATCGCGATTTTTCGTCGGCATGCTCGCGATCCTCGTTTTCTGCCTTGCCGGCTCCGGGTGTCGTCCTCCGCCAGATCTTGAACAGCGTCAACAGGTTATGGATGAACCATGTGACTTCATCATTGATCTCGGCGAAGACGTTAAGATGCGCTTTATGTTCATCGAGGCGCTCGGGGTGTTTGTCGGGAAATTCGAGACGACCAATGCCGAGTTTCGCCGCTTCCGGCAGGATCATTCCAGCGGAAAGTACAAGGACCTGAATCTGGATAATCCGGATCAACCGGTTGTCAATGTCAGTTGGGATGACGCGAAGGCGTTCTGTAAATGGCTGGGTGGCGAGTTCGATATCGTTGACGGCAAAAAGCTCACCTTCAGGCTGCCCTCTGTTGACGAGTGGGACGTATTCGCTTCATGCGGAGAACCGAGCGAGTTCCCCTGGGGCAACTTCTGGCCCCCGCCTGAGGATTGGAACTACTATGGCTCCGAAAATTCCGGACCGGGAGCCAAACTCGAAGTCAATGACGGGTATCGGGTGTCGAGCCCTGTTGACAAGAGCGGCGTGAATGAGTGGCGGCTCTTCGGGGTGGGCGGGAACGTGTGGGAGTGGTGTGAGGATGCCGGCGATGCCGCGGGCAAGACTCATATTCTCAAGGGCGGTTCCTGGGTTGACTGCCACCCTCTGTTCCTCGGTTTGAGTCGCACCAGGATGTACGCTCCCGATTATCGCGCCGTGAACATGGGATTCAGGCTTGTTCTGGAAACCCGTGACGCTACGCCGGAGGAGCTTGAAGCGTTTGAAGCGCGTCGCAAGGCCGCCGAGGACAAGAAGATCGCCGACAAGGTCCGGCAGGCGGCCGATGCCGCACGGCAGGAGGCGGAGGCGGCGAGGCAGGCCGCGGAGCGTGCGGAGCGCGAGCAGCGCGAGCGGCGTGAGGGAATGGCCAGAGCGCAGGGTGAAATACGGGGCGCCCTTCTGGAGGGGAGGCATGCCGAGGCTGCCCCGCTCCTCGCCAGCTATCAAAAGGAGTTCGGGCCGGACGAGTTTCATTCCGAGATTTCAGCCATACTTGACAGGACCAGATGGGTGCGGTTGTCGGAGGACTCCGCAATGGAGTTTGTCCGAATCAATGACTTTGACTGCTGGGTGGGCAGGTTTGAGGTGTCGAACCGGGAGTTCCGCCGGTTCCGGGGCGATCATAGCAGCGGCTCCTTCCGCGATTACGACCTGGACGGGGACCTGCACCCGGTTGTCGAGGTCTCGTGGAACGACGGCAATGAGTTCTGCGCGTGGCTCAATTCACTTAGCGGCGGCGAACTTGACGCCGGCTACGTGTTCAGGCTTCCGACTGAAAGGGAGTGGGAGGCTTTCGCATCCTGTGGAAAGACCAGGGATTTCCCGTGGGGCAGCGAATGGCCTCCGCTGTACGGCAATTTCGGCACGATGGAAAACTATGAAGACGGATTCCCCGTAACCTGCCCGGTTGTCGATAGCGGCGAGAACGAGTGGGGAGTATGCGGGATGGGCGGGAACGTGTGGGAGTGGTGTGATGGTTCTGCGGGACAGGATGGTTCGCTCAGGATAATCAAGGGCGGTGCGTGGAATCTGTCACGGCCGGATGCCCTGAAGATCGTGAATAGAAGCGAGGATATACCCGAAAGAAAGAACAGTTTCATAGGGTTCAGGGTTATCATAGGGCGGAAGCCGGCCGGATTGGAATAGTTCCGGAAAGAGCATTCCGATAGAGGATGAACAGGATGTATGTCTTGGAGATCAATACCTGATATCAAAAATCATGCCTGCCGGATTCGGGATGATCAGTCTTGGCTCGGCAGGTCGGGGTGGCTCTGGATTATACTCCTGGTAGGCGCGGCATCTGCCGCCTGGATGGTCTTCAGCCCGCGCTACTATGCCTGGGCGCTGGGCGAACAGAGGGTGGATGTTCATGTTTTCTGCGATACGTCGGAGCTGCGGACGCCCGATATGAAGGCTTTTGTGCTGTATGACAAGGTCGCCCTCGCGCCTCCGGCACTTGCCCTCGGGGTCTGCGGGAACAGGCCGCCATGGGATGTGAAGGTCTTCTTCGTACTTCCCGCCGATGACGTGGAGCTCACGCCTTTTTCCGTGCGACTCAAGGGAGTCCCGTACGGTCCGATGGTGCGCATAATGTTTACCGCGGGCGGAAGGAAGTTTCATGTTGATGTGAGGGATCGCCGCCTTGTTGAGAATACGGTTTACGTGCGGACGCCGTCCTGAGCGGGCCGCCGCTCGCTCTGTGCTGAAGCGATCGGGTAAACAGATTGAATGAGTCTGGAAAGAGCGGTCTGACAGGACAAACAGGATGTGTGTCTTAGAATGAGAAATGATGCTCTCTTTGAAGCGGACGCCGCGGCGCTGATGTTGAAAGCTGCTTCCGGGAATGTGCATTTGGTGGGGTGCTGCGGGGTCGGCATGGCCGGCCTGGCCTTTCATCTGGCTGCCCGCGGTTTGCGGGTCACCGGCTGTGATTCCTCCCCCGGGCGACTGGCGCCATGGTTGCGCAGGCACGGTGTGCCGGTTGCGAGGGGGCATGACCCGGCGCATATCGGAAAAGCGGACTGGCTGGTTCGAAGCACGGCGGCATCGG
>JAGYMT010000034.1 GCA_018400335.1 Kiritimatiellia bacterium
ATCTTCAAGCTGGCCGAACGGAAAGGGGCGGACGTTTACTTCGAGGCGAGCGTCGGGGGCGGTATGCCGCTGATACACGCTCTGAGGGAAAGCATGGTGTCAAACCACGTGCGCAGTATTTACGGGATTCTTAACGGGACGTGCAACTTCATCCTGACAAGAATGGAGCAGGACGGTCTGACGTTCGGCGCCGCGCTTGATGAGGCGCGTGCGGCCGGTTTTGCCGAGGCCGACCCGAGCCTTGATATTGACGGGGTGGATACCGCGCACAAGGCGGCTATCCTGGCGTCACTGGTTTACGGCTTCAACGCCCCGATGCGGGAACTGCACGTGGAGGGCATCAGGAACCTTGCGGCGGATGATATAACAAATGCCTCGGATCTGGGTTATAGGTTGAAAATGCTCGCTGTTATCAAGGATGTCAACGGGAACGTGGAAGTGCGCACTCACCCGACCCTGATTCCAAGGGAGAGCGTGATGGCTTCGGTAAGCGGCGTTTTTAACGCGGTGCTGATGAACGGCGACGGCGTCGGCGATCTTCTGTGGTACGGACGCGGGGCCGGGCGGGATCCGACAGCCAGCGCCATAATGGGCGATGTCGTTGATGCCGCGCGGAACCTAGTGTGCGGTACGCCTCGCCGTGCGCCGGGCTTTGTCGCCTATAACCCCGAATGCAGAATCATGGATATCGGGGAGGCGGTGGTTCGTTGCTACCTGCGGCTGACGCTGCTGGATCAACCGGGGGTTTTCGGACAGATAGCTTCCATCCTGGGCCGGCACGGCATAAGCATAGCGTCCCTGCTTCAGAAAGAGAACAGGGTGGGGGAGCAGGTCCCGGTTGTGGTTATCACGCATCATGCCAGGGAGAAGGAATTCGCGGTTGCAATTCAGGAAATAGACGCGATGAAGGTCATCGGCGCGCCGACGGTGCGCTTGAGAATAGAGGATTGTTGAAACGGAGGGAGTGTATGGCCTTGATTGTTCAGAAATACGGGGGTAGTTCGGTTGCGGATGCCGTGTGCCTTCGGCGAGTGGCCAAGCGCATAATGATGAGCCGCAAAAAGGGGCACTCGGTTGTCGTGGTTGTGAGCGCCATGGGCGATACGACCGATGACCTTATCGAATTGGCCGCGAAGGTGGCGGAGGCGCCGAGCGAGCGCGAAATGGATATGCTTCTTTCAACGGGTGAGCAGGTGTCCGCCGCGCTGCTTGCGATGGCGCTGCATTCGATGGGGGCGGACGCGGTGTCGCTCACGGGACCGCAGGCCGGAATCTCCACCGACACGATGCACGGCAAGGCCAAGATCATGGGAATCGATCCCCGGCGCGTGCTCAAGCACTTGAAGGAGGGCCGGGTGGTCATCGTTACAGGGTTTCAGGGGCTTGCGCCGTCAATGGATGTGGCCACGCTGGGCCGCGGCGGCTCTGACGCCACCGCCGTCGCCCTGGCCGCTGCGCTCAAGGCCGATCGCTGTCAGATTTTTAC
This sequence comes from Kiritimatiellia bacterium, assembly GCA_018400335.1. Next base: position 1,487 of record JAGYMT010000034.1, read on the forward strand.
GGACGTGGACGGCGTTTACTCCGCCGATCCGCGGATCGTGAAGGACGCCAGGAAGCTGGACGAGATCGCATATGACGAGATGCTCGAACTGGCCAGCCTTGGCGCGCGCGTGCTGATGTCGCGTTCCGTTGAGTTCGGGAAGAAGTATGGTGTGGAGCTCGAGGTGCTGTCCAGTTTTACGATGGCGCCGGGCACCGTCGTTCGCAGAAAGGTGAAGCTTATGGAGGATATTGTCGTTCGCGGGGTTTCCGTTGATACAAACCAGGCAAAGATCACTATCTCGGGCCTTCCCGATAAGCCGGGCGTCGCGGCGCGCCTGTTCGGCGAGCTTGCCGGGAGGAATATCAATATTGATGTGATCGTACAGAATGTAGGAGATCATGGGCACGCGGTCATATCCTTCACCACGGCGGCGGATGACTTGCCTAAGATAAAGAAGGTGATCAGCGAGGTGGCCGCCAAGATGGGGGTGACGGATATAAAGATCAACAAGGATGTGGCGAAGGTCAGCATCGTGGGGGTGGGAATGCAGGGGCAATCGGGTGTCGCCTTCCGCATGTTCAAAACCCTTGCGGAGAACCGGATCAATATCCTTATGATCTCCACTTCCGAGATAAAGATTTCGGTGATTATTCGCAAGAAGTTTGCCGATAAGTCAATGGTCGCCTTGCACAAGGCGTTTGGTTTGAACGGGAAGTCGGGCGCTTCGCGGAAACCGCGGCGCGCCAGGTCGGCGTGAACCCCGCCCCGAGCGGTGTATGGAGCAGTTATGAAGAAGGTGCAGATTTACGACACCACGTTGAGAGACGGCATGCAGGGCGAGGGTATATCCCTCTCGTGCGCAGGGAAATTGCGGCTCGCGATGCGGATGGATGCGTTCGGTATTGACTACATCGAGGGAGGTTACGCGGCATCTAACCCTAAGGATATGGAGTTCTTCAGGGAGATTAGGGGCAAGAAGCTCGCCCGGGCCAAGATCGCGGCCTTCGGAAGCACCAGGCGCGCCCTGACCCCCGTGGGCGAGGATCGCGGCACGCTCGCACTTATCGAAACGAAAGCTCCGGTTGTCACGATCTTCGGCAAGGCATGGAATCTCCACGTCAAGGATGTCCTTCGTACGACGGAGGATGAGAACCGCGCAATGGTGGCCGATACTGTACGCTATCTTAAGGAGCGTTGCGAAGAGGTCGTGTTCGATGCCGAGCATTTCTTCGATGGTTACAAGGACAGCCCTTCGTTTGCGCTTGCCGTGGTTAAGTCGGCCTTTGAGGCCGGCGCCGACCGCGTGGTCCTGTGCGATACCCGCGGGGCCAGTATGCCCGCCGAAATTTTCGGGATCACGGCGGAGGTCGTGAAGTCATTCGGGGGCCGGGTCGGTATTCATTGCCACAACGACAGCGAGATGGCCGTTGCCGGCTCAATAGAGGCGGTGCGCGCCGGGGCTGATCACGTGCAGGGCACGCTTAACGGCTACGGCGAGCGTTGCGGGAACGCGAACCTCTGTTCCATTATTCCATGTCTCGCGTTGAAGATGGGCATGAATTGCTGCGGCAGGAAAGGTCTGGCGGACCTGCGTGAGCTCTCCCGCTTTGCGGACGGACTTCTCAATCTTCCCTATTACACGAAGGCTGCGTACGTCGGCGAGAGCGCGTTCGCGCATAAGGCCGGCATGCACGTGAACGCCGTGGAGAAGAACCCCGCAAGCTTTGAGCATATTGACCCGCGCGCCGTGGGTAACGAAAGACGCATTCTCATCTCGGAGCTGTCGGGCGGAAGTAACGTTCTCCTGAAGGCGGTGGAGATGGGCGAGGATTTCAGCAAGTCGTCGCCCGAGATCAAAAACGTGCTGAGCGAGCTTGAACAGCTCGAGAAGAAAGGCTATGAGTTCGAGGCGGCTGATGCCTCGTTCCAGCTGCTTATCCAGAAAGTGCTTAAGAAACGCAAGTCTTTCTTCGAACTCGAGGGCTTCCGCGTGATCGTGGAGAAGAGGGGTAAGGACGAGAAGTGCCTGTCCGAGGCCGCGGTGAAGTTGAACGTGAACGGCGCGATCGAGTATACCGTGGGAGAGGGCGACGGCCCGGTGAATGCGCTGGATAGCGCGCTGCGCAAGGCGCTTGCCAGGTTCTACCCGGAGGTGGCCGAGGTTTCGTTGACCGATTACCGGGTCAGGATACTCGATCCCGAGGAGGGCACCGCGGCCAAGACCCGCGTTGTTATAGAGTCGAGCGACGGCAGGGACACGTGGGGAACCGTGGGAGTGTCCGAGAATATTATCGAGGCTTCCTGGGAGGCTCTCGTTGATAGTGTGGAGTATAAGCTCTTTATGGCGCAGAAGCCCGCCAAAAAGTCCGGGGGCGCCGGCCGGGCAAAGAAACCGCGCCGGAAATAGGCCGTAATGAACGGCCGGGCCGGCCGGATTTGTGATCGCACGGCGATCCGCCGTTCACGCTTCAGTGCGCTTATCCATGCAGGATGGTTGTTATGCAGGAAATTGACAAGATATATGATCCCCGTAAGGTCGAGGATAAGTGGCTCGACCTGTGGCTTGAGCGCCGTGTGTTTCATTCCGAGGTCGAACGCGGGGGCGAGCCATACTGCATAGTGATCCCGCCTCCCAACGTGACGGGTATTCTGCACATGGGCCACGCTTTCAACGTGACCATACAGGATATTCTTATGCGCTGGCGCCGTATGCAGGGCAGGAATGCAGTCTGGATACCGGGAACGGATCACGCCGGCATCGCGACGCAGAACGTGGTGGAGAGGTCGTTGGCAAAAGAGGGGAAGACGAGGAGAGACCTCGGTCGGGATGCTTTCATCGAGCGCGTGTGGCAGTGGAAGAAGCAGTACGGGGATACGATCATACGGCAGTTGAAGAGAATCGGCGCCTCCTGCGATTGGGACCGCGAGCGCTTCACTATGGATGAGGGGCTCAGCGAGGCGGTGGAGGAGATGTTTATCCGCCTCTATGACAGAAAGCTGATCTACCGCGGGAACTACATAATCAACTGGTGCTGCCGTTGCCACACAGCGCTTTCGGATGAGGAGAGCGAGCACGCGGAGACAGAGGGTGCGCTTTACTTGATAAGGTATCCCAGGAAGGGCGGCAAGAAGAAGGATGCCGTGGTCGTGGCCACCACCAGACCGGAGACACTTCTCGGTGATGTTGCCCTCGCGGTGAATCCGCGCGATGCGCGCTATGCATCTCTGGAGGGCGCACGGTTCATCCTGCCCATTCTGAAGCGCGAGATCGGTGTCGTGAAGGACGATTTTGTGGACCAGGAGTTCGGAACCGGCGTGGTCAAGGTCACGCCCGCCCATGATCCGAATGACTTCGAGATGGGGCTGAGGCACGGGCTGGAGCCGATCAATGTGATGAACGGCGACGGCACGATGAACGAGAATGCCGGACCGTATAAGGGGCTGGACAGGTTCGAGTGCAGGAAGAGAATCCTTGACGATCTGGCGAAGGCGGGTCTGCTCGATGATACCAGAAAGCATGTCCACTCGGTCGGTCACTGCTACCGCTGTAATTCCGTGGTTGAGCCGCGCCTTTCGCTCCAGTGGTTCGTGAAGATGAAGCCCCTCGCCCGGCCCGCCCTGGAGGCTGTGCGCCAGGGACGAATCCAGTTCATGCCGGACAGGTGGACCAAGGTCTATCTCGACTGGATGGAGAACATCAGGGACTGGTGCATCTCGCGCCAGATATGGTGGGGACATCGTATTCCGGTGTTCTACTGCGATGCGTGCGGGAATGAATGGGCTGTGAAGGGCCGGCCCTCGGTCTGCCCGGCATGCGGGTCGGCGAAAATAAGACAGGATGAGGATGTGCTCGATACATGGTTTTCGTCCTGGTTGTGGCCGTTCAGCACTTTCGGCTGGCCGCACGGAGGCAAGGATCTCGCCTTCTACTATCCCACTGATACACTGGTCACCGCCTCGGAGATAATCTTTTTCTGGGTGGCGCGGATGATCATGGCCGGGCTGGACGTTATGGGCGAGGTTCCTTTCAGGAGGGTCTACATCCACGGGACCGTTCGAGATGATACAGGGCGGAAGATGAGTAAGAGCCTCGGTAACTCGATTGACCCGCTTGCCGTCGTCAACGATTTCAGCGCGGATGCGCTGAGGTTCAGCCTGATGATGGTGACCGCCGTGGGGCAGGATGTGTACCTGTCGAACGATAAGTTCGAAATAGGCAGGAACTTCCTGACGAAGATATGGAACGCGGCCCGCTTTATCATGATGAATTCAAAGGACTTCGATCCCTCTGCGGTCAGGAATGCCGCGGGCGGCGACCGGCAAGGCGGGGGCGAATGGCCGGAATTCGATTCGCGCCTGCTCGGACCCGACGACAAGCATATTCTCGCGCGCCTGAACGCGACGGTTGTCGCCTGTTCGGAGAACCTGGAACGGTGCCGCTTCAATGATGCCGCGAAGGAGCTCTATGATTTTGTGTGGCACCAGTTCTGCGACTGGCACATTGAATACGCGAAGATCACGCTTGCGGGCGCCGACGCGGAGCGTCGCGAGCAGGTGCTGATGGTCCTGCACCACGTGTTCTCATCAATCCTGCGCATGCTCCACCCGATGGTTCCTTTTATCACGGAGGAGCTGTGGCACGCAATGGGCTACGGCGCGGAAGACAAGAGTATTGCTTTCGCCCCCTGGCCCGCGCCGCCAGGCGATGACGTGCTCGCCTCGGGGTGGGGCGCCACCGGCAGTATCAGTTCATACGTGGAGAACAAACACGAGTTGATCAGGATTGGAAGAACGCTTAAAAGTGATTACGGTATCGAGCCTTCCATGAAGGTTAAGTTCATTATCAAGCCGGAGAATCAAGCCGCGGCCGGACTGCTGCTGGCGGATCGGCATTCCATTGCCGTGCTGCTTAAGGCCGAGTCCGTGGCCATTGATCCGATGTTCACCCCGCGGAAGGCGCTCCCCGGCGGATCTAACAAGATGGGCGCGATATTCATGCCCGTGGCCGGCGTCGTTGATGTCGAGGCCGAGAAGAAGCGGCTTGCCGACCAGCTTGGCAAGGCCGCTAATGATCTCGCGGCCGTCAACCGCAAGCTGGGAAATATTGATTTTATGGAGAAGGCGCCAAAACATGTGGTGGAGCTCCAGGTGACTCGCAAGAAGGATCTTCTGGAGAAATGCGAGAAACTGAAACGACTTCTGGCCGTGCTGGCCGGCGAGGACGCCGAGCCGGGCCCGATTCCATAATGCGGCAGCCCGGACTCTCCGGGAGAGTCGGGGCGCCGCTTCCGGAAGTGTTGATTTGGGAAGGTGGTGGCGCGATCTCCGAGCGCGCCGTTTCCGGAAGTGTTGATTTAGGAAGGTGGTGGCGCGATCCCTGTCCGCCCGTGGTGGATCCGAGCGCGCCGTTTCCTGAAGGCGCGCTCGGGATCGGGCAGCCACCTGTTCGAAACAATGGGAGTCGTGTCGGGTTGCCTGCCAGCATTGGATTATGAACAATTCGGATAATAGTGGACATGCCATGGAGAGCGCAGTAGTTCATCCGTGCTCATCCATTGCCGGGCGCATCAGGGTGCCGGGCGATAAGAGCATTTCTCACCGGGTCGCCATCCTCTCGGCCCTCGCATCGGGCACGTCCTTGATTCGCGGGATTCTCACGGCCGAGGATTGCATGCACACGATCGGAGCGCTTGAGGCCCTTGGCGCCCGTGCGGCTTTTGAGGGTGATGTTCTTGAGATGCGCGGAACAGGCGGGGGCTGGCGGCAGCCGGAGCAGGTTCTCGATCTGGGCAACTCGGGGACGGGGATGCGTCTGCTCGCCGGTCTTCTGGCCGGATCGGGTGTGACGGTTGAGCTGAGCGGCGACAGCTCCCTGCGCTCCCGTCCGATGCGGCGCATCAAGGACCCGCTTGATCGCATGGGCGCGAGGGTGGAGTTGCTCGGGCAAAACGGCTGCGCGCCGATCCGGATCAACGGCGGCAGGCTGAAGGGAATTGAATACGAAATGCCGGTGGCTTCGGCTCAGGTGAAGTCTTGCATCATGCTGGCTTCCCTGTTCTGCGCGGGCCGCATGCGGGTGCGTGAGCTTGTGCCCACTCGCGATCATACCGAACTGCTCTTTCAGGCTGCCGGAATACCCATCTCGCTTCACGGAACATGGATCGAGATGGACGGGTTCGGGCCGGAAGGACCCGGCCTGTCCGGCCGCGAATGGTTCGTGCCCGGCGATTTTTCGTCCGCCGCTTTCTGGCTGGCTGCCGGCGCGATCCTGCCAGGCGCGCGTGTCGCCGTTGAAGGCGTGGGTCTTAACCCGCGCAGGGCCGTGTTTATGGATGCCCTGAAGAGGATGGGCGCGGCTGTCTCCGTGGTTCCCGATGCCGCATCGGCCTGCCCGGAGCCGTGCGGCGAGATAAGCGTCCAAGGCGGGGCTCTTGATGGATTGGAAATCGGAGGAGCCGATATTCCCGGTGTGATAGATGAGCTTCCGCTCCTGGCGGCCATGGGCGCCGCGGCGCGCGGAAGAACGGTGATTCGCGATGCCGGCGAGCTGAGGGTGAAGGAGTCGGACCGCATAGCGTGCGTGGCCGCCAATCTTCGCCTCATGGGCGTCGCTGTTGAAGAGCGGGATGACGGCATGGCGGTTGATGGCGGAGCTGTAATTCGCGGCGGAGTCGAGCTCGACAGCTTCGGGGATCATCGTATCGCCATGGCAATGGCAGTCCTCGCATTGCGCGCTTCGGGGCCGGTCCGGATCAATAACGTCGGTTGCGTGAGAACGTCCTACCCGGGGTTCTGGCGCGACATGGGGAGCTTGGGAGCGCATGTCGAACTTGATCGTGGCAATTGACGGGCCGGCGGCATCCGGGAAATCCACCGTGGCGCGCAGGGTCGCTAAGGAGCTGGATTGCGTCTACGTGGATTCCGGCTCGCTCTATAGAGGCATAGCTTGGCTCGCGGCGCGTGATGCCCCGGACACGGCGCCGGCGGAGGCCGCCGCCAGACTCCTCGAATCTCTTCAGGTGGAGTTCCATCTGGTTGACGGCGCCGTGCGCTACACAATGAACGGCGCTGACCCCGGAATGGAACTTCGCTCCGAGACCGTTCAGAACACGGTAGGCGCCGTCGCCGCCGTTCCCGCGGTGAGACGCTGGGCGCTCGAACACCTGCGAGGGATGTGCCGTTTCGGGGATTTGGTGATTGAAGGCCGCGATATCGGTACAGTCGTCTTTCCTCGCGCCAGGTTCAAATTCTACCTGGAGGCCGATGAGGATGAGCGCGCCCGCAGGCGGCACAGGGAGACGGTGGCGCAAAGCGGAGAGTCGAGCCTGGAGAGCGTGCAGGAATCGCTCGCGCGCAGGGATGCGAAGGACAGCGGACGCAGTCTGGCTCCGCTCAAGAAGGCTCCCGACGCTATGCCGGTTGATACCACCAGCAGGACGATTGACGAGGTCGTGGGTCTGGTGTTGGACACTATCAGGAGCGGCGCGACTGATCGTATTCCCTTTCTCTACAGTCTCTGCCTGCGGATGATTCTGGTGTGGATGAAGATCTGGCTGCGCTACACCACGAGGCATCGCGAGAGAGTTCCGGCGCATGGCGGCTTCATCGTTGCCTCCAATCACGCCAGCTTTCTCGATCCGGTGGCGGTCGGCTGCGGGATGAGCCACAGGCACATACGATTCATCGCGCGAGAGACCCTGTTCAAGCACTGGCTGGCGGACTGGTGGGCGGACGGCGTGGGCGTCGTGAGGATTGACAGGGACCGGGGCGATGTCGCCGCGTTGAAAGCGGCACTGAAGATTCTCGCGCGCGGCGGCGTGGTTTGCGTGTTCCCCGAGGGAACGAGGACCCTTGACGGCAACCTGCGAAAGCCACAGGGCGGCATCGGGTTCCTGATGGCAAAGGCGAATGTGCCGATTCTGCCGGCTTACGCGCACGGAACTTTTGTGGCATATCCGAAAGGAGCGCGTTTCGTCAAGCCGCGCAAGGTGAGCGTGACCTACGGCGAGCCTATCACGCCGGATGAGCTTGAAAAATTCGGAAAGGGCAAGGAAGCCTATAGGGAAATGGCGGATTTTCTCATGAGCAGGATCGCCGACCTGAAGGCGCCCGCGTGACACCAAAAGGCGTGAGACATTGACCCTACTCGACAGTCACAAGTTCTCGCGCCACCCGCTTGAAGCGGTCGCCCCTCAGCCGGTTCCATCCGCCCGACCGATCATCGCGCGAAGTGTGTCGGGCGTGAAGGCCGCCAGTTCCGCGGGATCTTCGAGAAACGGGCGCACGTCCCGCACGAGAGCCTGCCAGTCCAGCGACTCCATGCGCAGCACGACACCCTGTCGCCAGTGTCCGGCCTCTCGACAGTAGTCCGAACGGACCTGGGCCAGCCCGTTGGCGAGCAGCGCCAGGTTGGGCTCCACCTTGCCCGCCAGGTACCAGAGCAGGTCGTACCAGTCCCGGCCCTTCGCGTAGGGACGCGAGAGGACGGCGTTGATCTTTCCGGCCATGAGCGAGGGCAGGTCGTAGTGGCGGACCGCGATCAGGCGGGGGACAGCGAGCGCCGTGGTTTCGCATCGCGCTCCCCCGGGCGGATTCCGGTCAACCTCAATCTTGATGCTCAGGCGCTGCGCCCGGGTTCCCGCGGCCCCCAGTTCGTGGAGCAGGTCGGGAACCTTCACCCATCCGAAGTCCACGGCGCGCCGCTCGCGCCACGAAACCTCCGGCGCGAAACCCTGGTGGAGCAGCGCCAGCCGGATCTCCTCCATCCAGCGGCGGGGCTGGTACGTCTCGTGGGATTCGACGCTGAAGTCGAGGTCTTCGGAGTACCGCCTCAGGTTGCGGATGAACCGCAGGCACGTGCCGCCCACAAAGGCCAGCGACCGGA
>JAGYMT010000340.1 GCA_018400335.1 Kiritimatiellia bacterium
CTCGGGATGTCGGTTATGAAATTCCACGTGAGCGACGGCCATGCACGGACAAAAAGATACACTATGAGCGCGAACAGGGGCGCCAGAACCGAGAACGACATTGCTCCGAAGATGATGCCGACTATTCTTTGAGTCCTCAGTTTGCGCCTTGTGAATGCGGTTGCCGTGAAGAGGCCGGCTGGGGCGGTTGAGTCGTTGCCGGTCATGATTTCTTTCCCCTGATTCCCCTGACGATAATATCCGCCGCCGCGTTGATGACGAACGTGACGGCGAAGAGGACTATACCGATGACAAAGAGCGACTGGTAGTGACGGGCCTCCGGGGGATAGGAGCCGTCGGCAAGCGGATCGAGCCTCGGCGCCTCACCCATCTCCGCCGCAATGGTGGCGGTGAGAGTCCGCGCGGAATCGAGAACACGCAGGAACGGGAAGTCGGAGCTGAACGGGATGTTTATCGAGTGGCCCGTGGCCATGAGGACCGCCATGGTCTCTCCCACCGCGCGGCCGACCCCCAGGAGTGCGGCGGCCAGGAGCCCGCTCTTTGCCGCGGGCAGAATCACCCGGCGGATCGTCTGCCAGCGGGTTGCGCCGAGCGCTTCCGCCGCCTCGATGTAGGCATCAGGAACGGCGCGTATGGCATCCTCGGCGATCGAGACGATGATCGGCACGCTCATAAGTCCCACCACGATGCCGGCGTTGAGGACGTTTAATCCAATCGGCGCCCCGGTGATTTTCACTATCAGGGGGTTCATCACCATTAGACCTATGAATCCCCATACGACCGACGGGATGGCCGCCAGGATCTCGACGGCTATCTTCATCGCCTCTTTGGCCTTCTTACCGCAGAACTCGGCAATGAAGATGGCGGAACCGAGCCCGAACGGTATAGCCAGCATCATTGCGACGAACGTTACGCTGCCTGTTCCGGCGAGAAGCGCGAGGATTCCGTACCGCTTGTTGGCCACGGAGGTCGGGTACCATTCCGGGCTGAGAAAGAAGCCCCGGAAATCGAAGCTGTCCCGCAGGAAAGGCGCGCCTTCGCGGAAGACAAAGGCGAAGATGCCGAAAACGAAGATGATCGAACTGACGCCGCACAGATAGATGAGGCTGACGATCGTTCGCTCGCTCAAAAACCGCAGTAACTTAAGAATGGCGCCGCCGTGCTTTTTCATCACATCTTCTCATCCTCCACCATTGCGGCCGGAACATATCCCGCCTTCTTCACGATCGCCTGTCCGGCCGGGGAAAGAACCCACTCGATGTAGTCCTTCACGCTGACATTCGGTTCGCCGAGCGTGTAGATTATCAGCGATCTGGCAAGCGGGTATTTGCCCGAGACGACATTTTCCAGGCTGGGGTCGATGGGGACGCCGTCCCCCGCGTCGACCTTGACGAATTTAACGCCGTCGGTCGCATATCCCATGCTGCTGTAGCCTATGGCCCCGGTTGTTTTCGCAACTAGAGCAACGACGTCCTTGGAGCCCGACATGTCTATGGCGCCCATCTTGAAATCATTCTCGTGGAGAACCTTCTCCCGGAAGTAGACGTACGTGCCCGAGCTGTTCTGGCGGCTGACTCTCACTATGGAGTCGGCGGTCCCGATCACGCTCATATCAATTCCAAGGTCGGACCATTTTTCGATCGTGCCCCCCTCTTCGTACAGCTGTTCAAGCTGATCGAGGGTGATGGAAACGATCGGATTGGCGTCGTTCGCATAGATCGCGAGCGCGTCATAGGCCACGATCCACTCGACCGGGGTCTTGCCCGTGTTGCGCCTGGCCTGCTCGATCTCGGCTTTCTCCATGTCCCTGCTGCAGTTGGCTATCTGCACCACGCCGTGAACGAGATCCCTTATGCCGACGCCCGACCCGCCGCCTCCCACCTCAACGGAAATATCCGGAGCGACTTGCCGGTATTCCTCCGCCCACATCTGCGCCAGGTTGACCATCGTATCGGATCCCGACGTCGAGATCACGACACTGGCATGACTCGTTCCGCCGGGGCCGGGTCCGCACCCGGCGAGGCTGACGGCTGCCAGCAGACAGATTAGCATAACCGATCCGCTTTGCATCAGGCGGAAGCGCCGGGCCATGTCAATTGCGGTTTGTGCGGAAAGTCTTCTTAATGCAGGCATCGTTTTCTCCAGTTGTTGTTCCGTCCGTCCCGGCGCGGTCATGCGGGATGGACAGGTCGCTCCGCGCGCTATGGAATAGCGCAGGGGCCATTTTTTTGGCATTCGGTGAACTTAACCAGATTCGGATGCGTGATGCAAGCCGGATATTTCGGATGCCGTGCCGCCGTGCCGCCGCCATCAGAACTGCGGGCTTGACCGGGCATGGCGGGTTGGTGCAATATTCCTGAGCGATCTTTTTCCGACCAGCGCGCGGAATGAGTTGAACAGGCGCATGGCACTTGGAGTTAAATGACATGCATTCTCGTGCATATGAGAGAAAATGTCTGTTTTGAAAGGAACAATTCGATGAATGTTGCAGTGCTTGGTGCAAGCAATAATCCGGACCGCTACAGCCATAAGGCCGTTTTGCTGCTCAAGGAAAAGGGGCATTCCCCGTACCCGGTTAATCCCGCGATCCATTCCATAGGGGGGATTCCGGCTTTCGCGTCCCTTGCGCTGGTTCCTGTTCCGCTTGACGTCGTCACATTGTACCTTGGCCGGGCGAACCAGAAAAAGATCGCCGATGACATTCTTGCGAGCCGTCCGCGGCGAGTTATTTTCAATCCGGGCGCGGAGAATCCGGATCTGGCTGAACGTCTGGCGGAAGCCGATATCGAGACTATCGAGGCCTGCACTCTGGTGCTGCTCAAAACGGGGCAGTTCGATCTGCCGCGGGGTTAGTAGTGCCTCATTGTTGAGAAATCGCCATAAAAAACAAGAAAACTATGCGCCACTTACCAACCGATCACCCTCTCCCTCTGGGAGA
>JAGYMT010000341.1 GCA_018400335.1 Kiritimatiellia bacterium
TTATGGACCAGCAAGCCGCCGCCGTTTTCCATCCGGTCGGGACGAAGATGGCTAGCGTTCCTCGCCCCGCGGAGCCTGGTCCGACGCCGCGCCGGCAGCCAGTTGCGCCAGCCGCGCAATGTCCGGGTCCGGGGTGAGCTCGTTATGCTTCGTGAAGATTTCAAGACCTTCCTTGCCCATGAACCTCTTCAGAAGCTTCCTGTCCGTCTGGGTGAGATCAACGAGAATGAGCCCGTCAACGACATTCGAAAAATGCTTATCAACATTGAAGCTGAGAATCGTGGCATTCAGCTTCAAATAATGGCGCAGCAGGATTGGAATGCCCCTTCCATTCTTCTCTATCTCCGAGATCAGCAGCGACACATCGTCAATATCCCGGACAAACGACGGAATTGACTGTCTGCCGAACGGCTTGCCCTTTCGGTAGGGCTTGCGGGGGCGCACGAAGCGTGAAAGATCGGAGTCCGACTTGTACAGCCGCAGAAACTGGACCATCAGCCGCTTCGACACGGCATGGTAATCATTGCTTATGCTCACCGGCCCGAACAACATGTTGTAGCGCGGGTTCCGCGTGATGAACTCGCCTATTCCGCGCCAGAGCAGGGACAGGCAGCTATATTCCTTCTGGTATTCCGACCTGATGAACGAGCGCCCCACCTCGATGGCATTCCCAAGCTCATCGAGCAGGCCGCGCTTGAACCGGAACAGCGTGCTCGTGTAGAGACCGGACTTGCCGTGTTCGCGCAAGACCACGTCCATCAGCCCCAGCCGATATGCTCCGGCAAGCTCCTCGTGCGTCTTGTTCCACAGAAAAAGATGAAGATAGTATTGATCAAAACGATCTAAATCCAAGGGCTTTCCGGTTCCCTCCCTCACTTCCCGGAACGTAAGTTCACGCAGACGTCCTATCTCGCGCAGCACGTTTGGAATAAGATCCGCGCCCGTGACATACACGGAATAATCGCCGATTTCGACCATCCTGCAGCTTTCCGGAAGGGCCTTGACTTCCGACGTCATGATATGCCTCGCGGTCTCCGGTATGATCGGCTCCTCCTTCCGCGCCTTAAACCTGCCCGGCGTGAGCGAGGGAGTGCCGGGCTTCTTCTTTTCCTGCACACGGTTGCGGAGGAAGTAGGCGCTGTCCCGCAGGTAGTTCACCATCTCCTCATATTCTCCGCATGAGGCGAGTTTATTCGACGAAATCGGTTTGCCGATGAAGAGATCAATTGTCCTCCCGCACTTGTTGATGACCTCGCGCGGCAGCAGCGCGGTGCGCAGCCGGGGATGGATCATGCCCAGCAGGTGAAAAAGCAGGCTGTTCGCGCCGGGAAAATACACCGGCAGCACGCTCGCTCTGGAAAGCTGTATAATAGCCGCGATGTGCCTGCTCCACGGCGAATCCGTGACCTTGCACTGACGCCATTGAAAACGAGACACCTCGCCGGCCGGAAATGTTATCAGCGCGCCCCCGCCCTTGACCCACTTGATTGCCTGCTTCATTCCCTTCAGATTGGACGCGGCGGCGGAATCACCGCCGAACGGATCAACCGGGATGACCCATTCCCGCAGGGAATGAATGTTGCGGAGAAAGTAGTTGCCCAGCGCGCGTGCGTCCGGCCGAACCTCGTTCATCAACGCGCCGAGAATGACCCCCTCCAGGCAGCCGAACGGATGATTCGACACCACCACCAGAGGGCCGTCGGCCGGAATCTTCTGCATGTCCTCGCGTGAAACCGCGTAATGGATGCGCATCGCATCAAGGCAGGCCTGGTGGAAATTGCGGCCGCCCCCCGCAAGAACAGCGCGCTCGTTCACCTTGTTCAGCGCGTCGAGCGACAGTGTCCTTTCAATCGGACGCTCGAACGCGGCCACGATCCTTCGCAGCGCCGGATTGCCGATGGAGTTCTTGAGGTCCACCACCTTCGGCACCTTTATTCCGCCCTGACCCGCGGGAAATTGTTCGTAGCTATCCGGCATATCATCTCCAGAACCGATGATCAGTAGCATCCCATGGAAAATTCCATCATTCCCGTCCCTATGGGACGACAGTGACCGGGAATCTATATCGGCAGCTCATCGCCCATACCAGCAACCCTGCCGCCCTGCCAGACGTCGGACACCGCGCCGTTAGCCCACTGTCTCACGCGGTAGAGAGTGGCGAACTTGAAGTCTGGCACCGCCCCGCCCTGACCGCCTACAACCTCGCCGCCGCGCCTGACATTATCCTGCATCCAGGCGGGAAGCGTGAGGTGATAGGGATTCCTCTCAACCTCCTTAACGTGGCACGCCGTGGCTGCCATCAGGTCCGCAACAATTCCCGCCGATGCCTCTACCATCAGGTTCGGCTGCGCCATCGGCGCCCAGAACTCCGTTTCGACCAGCCGGCAGGTAAACGACGCCGGAGCCAGGGCAAGCGAGTCCATAACGAGCAGATGCGTTCCTATATGCGTGCTGTTCCAGTCGGAATCATGCGGAAGGAAAATCATCGCCGGCTTCTGCTCAAGGATAATATGAAGAATCCTTCCGCATGCCTCCTTCCAGCGCGCGGGATCACCGCTGCGCCCCTTGGGATTGATGTTCTCCAGTCCGCCATCCGCCGTGGCAACGAGATCGAACCCGAGCCACGCGCAGGCCACCTTCAATTCCTCCCAGCGTCCGGACTGGCGCTCGCGCTTACTGCCCTGCGTCACCGCGACATTGACGACCCTAATGCCCTTTTCCCGGAGCAGGCGAAGGGGCAGGCATCCCACGATGCATTCGTCATCCGGATGCGGCGAAAAGACGAGGGCGCGCGGCGCATTAGCCGCCATCTTCAGGCCAGCGGACGGCATGCCGCCCAGCGGCAGCTTCTTACCATCGTCCATCCAGCGTTCGAGTTTCTCCACGTAATCAAGATACGGGTTCTTCATTGTTTCTTC
>JAGYMT010000342.1 GCA_018400335.1 Kiritimatiellia bacterium
AGTCGAAATTGACGAATCGGATTTTGAATCGGGAAACCTGATGCGGACAAGCTATGCAAGACCAGGCAGGTTCAACGATTTTTGCGTTGCTTTGGCGATGCTTTCTTTCTATTGCCGCAAAATTCGGTTGGATTTGGAATGTGGAACAGGCTTCCAGCCTGTTTTGTTACCAGACAGGCGGGACGCCTGCACCACTTTAGGCAAATCCAACCGAATTTTGCGCTCATACCATGGAGCAGTTGAACTGCTCCGGATCGCATCACTTCAGCAGCGGCGTGAGCGTCTTGAGCACCGGCGCGAACACCAGGGCAACCACGCCCATCAGCTTCATGAGGATGTTGAGCGACGGGCCAGCGGTATCCTTGAAGGGGTCGCCGACGGTGTCGCCTATCACTGCAGCCTTGTGAGCATCGGAGCCCTTGCCGCCAAGCGCGCCGGCCTCGATATGCTTCTTCGCATTATCCCATGCGCCGCCCGCGTTGGACATGAACAGCGCCATCATAACGCCGGACGCCGTGACGCCGACCAGCAGACCGCCGAGCATTTCCGGGCCGCCAATGATCCCGATCGCCACCGGCGATAGAATTCCTATCAACGAGGGAACCATCATCTTCCTGATCGCCGCGCGCGTGGATATGTCAACGCACTTCGCGTACTCGGCCTTGACGCCTTCCTTGCCTTCGAGCAGACCCGGTATTTCCTTGAACTGACGACGCACTTCCTCGACCATTGCGAACGCCGCCTCGCCGACCGCCTTCATGGCGAAGGACGAGAACAGGAACGGAAGCATGGCGCCAAGCAGCAGGCCGGCCGTGACATTGGGCTGGGTCACGTCAATGGCCGTGATTCCAACGGTGTGACAGTAGGCGGCGAAAAGTGAAAGCGCCGTCAAAGCCGCGGAGCCGATGGCGAACCCTTTGCCGATGGCCGCGGTGGTGTTCCCCACCGCATCAAGCTTGTCCGTTCTCTGGCGAACCTCTTTTTCAAGTCCGGCCATCTCAGCAAGGCCGCCGGCATTGTCGGCAACCGGCCCGTATGCGTCAACCGCGAGCTGGATGCCCGTTGTGGCGAGCATGCCGAGTCCGCCGCAGGCAATGCCATAGAGTCCGGCAAACCTGTACGCAACCACGATAGCCGCCGCAAGCGCCGCTGCGGCAAAGCCGGTTGACAGCATTCCGTTGCCAAGTCCGGCGATGATGTTCGTTGCCGCCCCGGTCCTGGATGCCTCGGCAATCCTGTTCGAAGGACCCTTCCCTTCAGCGGTGTAATACTCGGCAAGCAGGCCTATCACAGTTCCCGCCACAAGTCCGGCAATGACGGCCCAGAAGATTCCGGACGCCTGGTAAATGGTGTTGCCGAGCATGAAAGTTTCAGGCACGCTGTTAACCACAATCGGATAGCTCAGCACGGCCATGGCAATGCCGGCTCCGAAAGTGCCGAGGTTCAGGGCGGTCTGCGGGTTGCCGCCTTCCTTCGTCCTCACGAGGAACGTTCCGGCGACCGACACCAGAATGCCCACGCCCGCGAGCAGGAGCGGCAGCAACACTAGCGAAAGGTTCCCGGCGCTGGCGCCAAGCACCATGGCGCTCACAATGGCGCCCACGTAGGACTCGAACAGGTCGGCGCCCATGCCGGCCACGTCGCCCACGTTATCGCCCACGTTATCGGCGATCGTAGCGGGATTCCGGGGATCATCCTCCGGTATCCCGGCCTCGACCTTGCCGACGAGGTCGGCTCCGACATCGGCCGCCTTCGTGTATATGCCGCCGCCGACGCGCGCGAACAGCGCAATGGAGCTGGCGCCGAGGGAGAAGCCCGATATTATGGGCAGAACCGTGTCGGCGACGGACTCGATCGCCTCGCCGAAGACCTTGAGGTAGATGATCATCAGGATGGACAACCCGCAGACAGCGAGTCCCACAACGCACATTCCCATCACTGCGCCGCCGGAGAATGCCACCTGCAGAGCCTGAGGCAGACCCTTGCGCGCCGCATTGGTCGTGCGCATGTTGGCCGCGGTCGCCACGCGCATGCCGAAGAAGCCGGCCAGTGCCGAGCACAGGGCTCCGACAATGAACGAAACGGAAACAAGCCGCACCGCGCCCTTGTTCATCCAGGCAAGCAGGATCGCAACCACGACGATCACAACGGCAAGCACCTTGTACTCGCGGTAGAGGAACGCCATTGCCCCCTCGCGCACCGCCGCGCCTATTTCCTGCATCTTGTCGGTGCCCGGATCCTGCCGATCTATCCAACGGCTCTTCCACCACGCGAATAAAAGGGAAACCACGCCGAAACACAGGACAAGATACAAAATAGAACTGCTCACTTCCGCCCTCCTTTTGATGTAACCATTCCACAAAAAAAACTTGCCGCGAATATTATGCGCCTGCCGGCGCCATGTCAAGAAACAATTCCGGCAATTCCAGGCGGCGAACAACCCGTTGATCATGCTGTGGCACTACTCCCCGGCAGACCGCCATGCCCCATGTGGCGTAGCCGCACGTGGTCATGAGCCCTGCTCCTACGGAGCCTTTCTCAACAGCAAAGAAAGGCTCTCTTCGCCAACAATCAAGTCCGGCACTGTACCCACTTGCTCCTGCATCAGCTTGATTATCTTACGCGGAATGCCCATTCCCATATGCTCCATGTATCCGTAGTCACGCATTACATCTTTAAGTATCTGATTGCGTGCGGCCCGACAGCCGGCACGCATCCGGTCAGGGTTGATACCGTTTGGTGGCTTGCCAGGTGACACAACCTCCAAACGATCAGCGTAGACAGCGACTTCAATGTTCGTAGAAGAAAGAAGATAATCGCGGTGAACGACGGCATTGACTAATGCTTCGCGGAGTGCAGCTTCAGGGTAATCCCACTTCCGCGTTCGCGCAGCGCCGTCCAGTTCCTCGGT
>JAGYMT010000343.1 GCA_018400335.1 Kiritimatiellia bacterium
GCGTGCTCTCCGAGCGCGCCGAAAAATAGACGTCGCTGTTTTCTTGTTATTTATCGTGGTCTTCACAGCTTGAGGCACTAATCAGCGCATCTCCTGTCCGCCGGTGACATTGAGCGCCTGGCCCGTCATGTACGATGAAGCGTCGGACGCCAGGAAGACCACCACGTTGCAGACGTCCTCGTAGGTGCAGCCCCGTTTCATTGGAACCTGGTCTATATACTTCTGGCGCACCTGCTCCTCCGTGATGCCCTGGTTCTTCGCGTACTGCTTGAAAAGACTGTTCACCCACAACGGGGAATCGAGCATATTGCCCGGGCAGAGTGCATTAACGCGAACGCCGCGCTCGGCCATCTCCAGCGCCGCGCTCTGGACCAGGCCGATTCCGCCGAACTTCGATGCCGCGTACGCAGAGTTGCGGAACGAGCCCTTCTTGCCCGATTTCGAGTTGATCTGTATGTAGGAGCCTGCGCCCGACCGCTCCATCAGCCGCAGCGAATGCTTCATGCAGAGCATCTGGCCCACGAGGTTCACCTCCATCACCTTGCGCCATGCAGCCACGTCGAATTCAATTAGCGAGCCTGAGAGAAGGATGCCGGCATTACCGACGAATATATCAAGACCGCCCCATTTCTGTTCCGCCTGCTGCACCAGCGCCGACACGTCGGCTTCGCTGCTCACATCGCACTTGGCGGAAAGAGCCCTGTCCGATTTCAGCTTCCCCGCGGCCTCATCCTGCTGCTTCACGTCGGCAAATATAACCGAGCAGCCTTCGTCGAAAAGGCGCTTCCCTATCGCCTCGCCAAGCCCCTGTCCCGCGCCCGTGACGATTGCCCGTCTGCCCTCCAATGAACTCATGTCTCCTCCATTGCCCCTGATCTCTGACCGTAATACGCGGACTTTCCGTGCTTCCTGAAATAGTGCTTGTCAAGAAGCGCGTCCGAAAGGGACGTCGCTTTCCCGCCCGTGAGAAGAATACTGAAACATGCCATCTTGCACAGGTTTTCCAGCACGATGGCATTTTCCACCGCCTTCGCCGCGTTGCCGCCCCAGCAGAACGGACCATGGTTAGCGACGAGCACGGCGGGGCAATCACCGGCCCGAAGCCCCAACGCCTTGAACTTGCGCACGATCACGGCTCCCGTGTTCGCCTCGTAATCGGACTTGATCTCGGCATCCGTCATGGGATCCGTCACGGGCACATCGCCATGGAAATAATCGGCATGCGTGGTGCCGAGGCACGGCAGGCTCCTGCGCGCCTGCGCGAAGGCCGTGGCATAGGGCGAGTGCGTGTGAACAACCGCGCCGACTTCCGGGAACGCTTTGTACAGGGCCAGATGCGTTGGGAGATCGGATGAAGGACGCAGTTCGGATTCCACCGGCCTGCCGTCGAGATCGCACAGAACTATGTCCTCGCGCTTCAACTTGGCATAGTCCACCCCGCTCGGCTTGATCGCGGCGATCGAAAGTTCGCGGCTCACAGCGCTCACATTGCCGAAGGTCAGAAGCACGAGCTCCGACGCGTTCAGGCGAAGGTTCTCCTGGTACACCGAATCAATCAGTTCCGCAAGCTTCTCTCGCATCATTATACCTCATTCATCGCTCTTGTTTGGAGAGGAATTGACCGTGAGATTACACATGCCGCGCTGATGATTCAACCTAAATCCGGCATAAGAGCCATTGAATATCCAATATCCAACATTGCAACCGCGGAGCAGGTGAACTGCCGGATTTCGGATCAATCCTGTTTATCATGTCCAGCCGGTCCTTCTTGATATCAGTCCGCGCAATGCCGGTTTGTGCATCTCACTTCATTCGCCGCATTCAGACCTTCTTTCGGTTCTGAACCAGCAAAGAAACGATTCCGCGAGCGGGAACGCGGGTATGAACCTTGCGACCCGAAATCCTTGCGCCCGATGATTTCGCCGGATGCTCCATCAAGTCGAGCTCTTTCACCGAGGACGGGACTCCGCAAAGGGCTGCGTCAAAGGAGAGTTCCGCGGCAGCGGACCGGTCTGAAGGATTGAAAAGCCGGACAACCAGAGCCTCGGAGTCCTCCGCCTTCTTGAGAGCGCTGAGCAGAACCGGGCCGGGCTTGAGCGAGACAAACCGGCCGCGGGGTTTCATCTCGCCGGTGTGCACGCTGGTTCCGACGGGACGAAGAGCCTGGTTGAACGCCTGCCCCTCGCGAACGGCCTGATCCACCGGCAGGTTATCGGCGAAGGGAAGAAGCGCCAACCGGATTTCATGGCGCCCGATCTCCGGAAGAATATCCGGATCATAGCTGGAACGAATCAGGGTCAGCCGAAAAATCCGGCCATCAAGCGAATGCCCGTGTTTGCAGTCATTGAGCAGCAGGCACCCTGCCTTCACATCCGAAATCGTTCCGGTCACTTGAGCCCATCTGAGCGCCGGGACTTCCTCTCCGTGGTTGAAGGACCGGTCCAGCGCTCCAAAAGGAATCTCGTAGCGCGCCGTCGCCTGTTGCAGCGCCAGCGGCAGCGCAAAGCTCAGGACCGGAACCCCGGTTTTCGGCAGGCCGCGCTGGAACCATGTGCCGGCTATGCCGACGTGGAGTTTCGGATCGTTGGCGCGCAGTTCATAGGTGACGGTGAACTCGGACTGCTCGACGCGAAGGTCCACCTCCAGGGAAGCGACATAAGGACCCGTCTTTCCCCTGCGAAAGGCCGTCACCTCCGGAGCGCGCGCCGGTCCGGTATTCTCGATCAGCCATGCGGTCATGCCGTGGGGACGTTCCACGGCATATTCCAGGCCGGCGCCGCGACCCTCGGCCGCGATAAGATCGAGGCCGGATTTCTTTTCCATGAGCGAACGGACGGCGCCATTGGCCATATCGAACTCAACGCGAAGCGCGTCGTTTTCCAGGGCATCCCGGCTGCGCTCGA
>JAGYMT010000344.1 GCA_018400335.1 Kiritimatiellia bacterium
TAAGGTTCGAG
The DNA here is from genome assembly GCA_018400335.1 of Kiritimatiellia bacterium. The sequence goes on from JAGYMT010000344.1 coordinate 12, forward strand.
CACGCGATCCAGACCCGATTGTCCGGCGCCCATTCGCCAAACGCGTTTGTTCCGGTCGTTCCCTGCGCAAGGTGGGTAACGGATCCGTCAATAATGACAGTATCGGCGCGCAAGGCCGTATTCCATCCCGAAAAGGTGACGGTGGCGCTGTTGCTGAAACAGGCAAGCTCCGGAGTGGACACATCCAGCGTCACGGCATGCTTCACCGCCACCTCGTCCCCCGCCGCCGGCAGCCCAAGCGCTCCGCCGTCAACCCAGGTGGCGGTATTCGTCCAGTACCCAGCCTGGGCGGTCTCCCGCAAAGCGGCGCGCACTGAGCTGACGGCGAAAAGAACAACGAACAAAGCAAACAAGAAGATATAAGATGCTTGTCTCATGCGCGCCCTCCCCGCCGCGATTGAAGGCAATAGCGCCCGCCAACTCGCCGCCTTTTTCTACTTACCGCCGCGCAAAACGATCGCGGCATTCTCCCTGGAGCCGTGGACCTGGACCCGGTACATTCTCAAATCAGTCGCATTCCTGCCGGATGCAGCGGGCGTCCATTCGGGAATCACGCTCCTTAGATCACTGAGCGCATCGCGGATGAACTCGGGCGAATTCTCGCCACTGTCGGCGCAGGGGCGAATGTCCATTTTGCCGTCCTCAGCCTTGAAATATTCGCGATTATTGAGAAAACCCACGCGAGCATTCTTCGCCTCGTTCGTGAAGGCGCCCACCGAGAAATAGAAATTCCCCATGAACAGGAGATCGGCATTCTTAACCGAATCGCGCACCGTCATCCGGGCCGGGCCATACGCCGTGAGACCCTGGCACAAGAATCGGCCTTCAAAGTCAGCGACCTCAAGTTCCGGAATCTCAGCCTTGCGGTTTCCACACGAATAAACGCCGCAGGAAAGCGTCAAGGCACCCTTCCCGTCCAACTTGAGAAATCGGGGCTGGCCGCCCTCGTACCATGTGTCCCAAACGACCATCCGTCCGCCGTTGCGAACGGCATAGAGCGTTTCATCGTTGCTAGACGCGCCTCCGAAGATGCCCAGAAACGCCGGAGTTTTCTCGCCTGATTCCGTGCGCGCTCCTCCTATTATCATCGAGCCGTAGTTGTGATGGCCAAAGAGCTGTACGCGCAGGTTATCCACTCCGTCGGCCACCAATGCGTAACCCGGCGCGCGGGCGTCAATCATTTCGCCATGAACACGGGACCCGGGCTGATCGCAGTTGGAAACGAGAATCAGAGGATCGGCATTTCCTGAGAAACGCATATCTCGCATCGTCACCGCGGTCGGACCCACCAGGTGAAGCAGCGGCTGGTCCTCGGGACCCTTCCAGATAAGGATGGAATGCCATGCGTCGCCGACAAATTGAAGATCGCTCTCGGGCGGGATGGCTATCGATTGCGTCACGGAATGGCTGCCGGCCTGGAAATGAATAACCGGACGAGATCCGGTCTTCTTCAGCGCCTCGGCCACCACCTCCAGTATTTCATCCGTCGTTGCGCCCACTTTGACCTCGAATACCGGTCTTTTCACCCTTGGCGCAAACGGAGGCATCTTGACCTTCGGATCCGGAACCGAACCGGGCGCCACGACTCGATCATCCATCACGACCATGCGGGCATTGCTGCTTATGGGCTCATCAACCGTAAAAGTATTGCCGATTGAAACAAGTTCCGGCGCGCCCATCGGAGTGTGCATGAACACGATAGGTCCGGCCACGACATCCGGCCTGGAACGAATGGTGTTGTCCAGCATAATCAGAGGACCATGACTGAACACGCGTATGGCGGTCCTTTCAACGGTGTCAATTATCATGTTCCCCTGCAACATGGGCGGACCGCCCCATTTCTCGGATGGGGACCAGCCGCCCGAACCGGTTCCTGCGAACATGCCGCCGCTTATCACGCCGTTCGGGCGGACCGCAAGCAGGAAGGCGCGAGAACCGATCGAAGTGTTGAACCTGATGCCGAAGTATGAAGTGTGGCCGATTTTCAGATCAGCCTCGGTTGAATTCCGGAACAGGCTGTGATAGACATGAAAATGTCCTCCGCCATATTCGCCCTCGGCGGCATTGGTGGCGCCGACTCTGCACTCGATGAACTCGCAGTTCGTCAACCACCAGTCCAACGCGTTAAACGTCTCAATGCTCACGCCCGCATGCCAGCAGCGGATGAATTTGCAGCGCTGCACATGGGTTTCCGCGTCCATGCCGGTGCCTTCCTTGCTGTGTTCGCCCGCGCGGATACCGAATCCGACATCCTTGAATATTTCATCCTCGTGGGTATTCGCCGTGCCGCAGGTATTGCCCTTGGGCGGAATGATCCAGCCGTGATCGACGGCGGTCAGCGCTTTTCCGGATCCGTCCCAGGTCAGCCGCGCCATCTTGGCGTTGTTGAACCCGCCCGTCGCCCGAAACATCACGCCGTTGACCGGGCCATCCCACTTGATGATCGTTTTCTCCGGATCTTCGCCGATGATCATGCTCATGCTAATGCCGCCGGCCATTCCGCCGCCCGAAACCGACAACGTTTCGGTTATCCGGTACGTGCCAGCCGGAAGGTAAAGGACGTGGTTCCTGGCCGCATTCAATCCTGCCTGAAGCGCGGCAGTGTCATCCGCCTTCCCGTCGCCGACGGCGCCAAACTCCGTCTTCACGTTTTTCCAGCTTGAAAAAGGGCCCACGAATTCATCGGCTCGAACGCACCGCGAGTTCATGCAAAGAAAACCAGCGATCAATCCCGCCGCCGCCATCACTTTCACCGTCATGAGCGCTCCTCCTGTTTTATCACGGTTGCCTAAGACAATGATCACACCAATCCATTGTGGAATTACTTCTCAATACCAGTTGTCGCGTGATTTGTCAAGCGGTTTGAATTAATAAACTA
>JAGYMT010000345.1 GCA_018400335.1 Kiritimatiellia bacterium
TCGTCTACTCGGACTTTAATTATCCCGACGCGCAGGGTCGTCCACGCAAGACCATTCTCGTGCGCGAAATAGCGACTTCGTTCGAAAAATGACATCATTTCCACCCGCGCATTTTAAAATGAACAATACGCTGAGGAATCGGATTCGGAGCCGACTGGAAAACGTGTACGGGACGGAGATCGCGCCGCGGCTTTTGGCGGATATTGACAGGCTGACCGTACGGTATGCCGGGCGGATAACGCCTCGCGCCCCAGGTTGGTCCGAACGGGATGCGCTTCTGATAACCTACGCGGATTCAATCCTTGAGGCTGAGAAACCGCCGCTCCAGGCTCTTCGCGGATTCCTGAAAAAAATGGTCGGCGGGGATATCACTTATCTGCATCTGCTGCCGTTCTATCCGTATTCTAGCGACGACGGTTTCGCGGTTGAGGATTATCGCGCGGTGCGCCGTGAACTGGGGCGCTGGGACGATATCCGTGAGCTGGCGACGGATTATCGCCTGGTCTTCGACGGGGTGATCAACCACGTTTCGGCGTCGAGCGTCTATATGAAGGGCTATTGTTCGGGCGATCCGGCCTTTCGTGATTACTTTTTGGCGCTGGATCCCGCGACCGACACATCAGGGGTGCTGCGCACGCGAGACCTCCCCTTGCTTCACTCCTATAACACCCATGCGGGCGTGAAATGGCTATGGACAACTTTTTCGCGCGACCAGGTTGACCTGAACTTCGCCAATCCGGAGGTGCTGCTGGAGGTTCTTGACGTGCTGCTGGGCTATGCGGCCAACGGCGCCTCCATGATCCGGCTGGACGCTATTCCATACCTTTGGAAGCAACTGGGGACAACCTGCGCCCATTTGCCGCGGACGCACGAGATCATCAAGCTGATGCGTGACGTGTTGGATGTCGTCGCGCCGCATGTGTTGCTGCTCACCGAAACCAATGTTCCGCACCGGGAAAATGTCGCTTATTTCGGCGATCGGGGCGACGAGGCGCAGATGATCTACAATTTCTCACTGGCGCCGCTGATCCTATGGAGCCTGGTCAAGGGCGATGCGGCGGTTTTGGCCGACTGGGCGCGCGGTCTCGAAGAAACAGGTCCGCGCGCCACCTATCTGAACATAACGGCAACGCATGACGGCATAGGCATGCGGCCAACGGAGGGCATCCTGAGTGAGGCGCAGCGCGCGGAACTGGTGCGGCTCGCGCGCGATCATGGCGGGGATGTAACCGGCAAGCGAAATGCTGACGGGTCTATCGCTCCTTATGAACTGAATTTGAGTTACTTTGACGCCGTGAATGATCCGCGCGCCAGTGAATCCGATGATGCCCAAGTCCTCCGGTTTATCATGTCGCAGGCCATCCCCATGTCGTTGCTGGGCATGCCCGGCATATACATTCACAGCCTCCTGGGATCGAGGAACGACTACGAGGGCGCGCGGCGCACGGGACGCGCTCGCGGCATCAACCGCGAGACCTTGCGCATGAGTGAGCTGGCGGCGGAACTGGCGAAGCCAGGTTCGCGGCGGGGGCGGGTGTTCGCTGAAATAAAACGCATGCTGGCAATAAGGGGGCGGCAGAGCGCGTTTCATCCGGACGCGGAACAGCGAATCCCCGACCTGGGCGCCGGCGTGTTCGCCGTGTGGCGTCGCAATCGGGAAACCGGCCAAACGCTTCTTGCATTGCACAATGTCACCGGACAGGGACGGCTCGTCAAGGCCGATTGCGAAGGTGTTGATGTTCTTGCCGGGTGTCGCGTCGCCGGCAAGGAACATGCGCTAGCCCCGTATCAGAGTCGCTGGATCGTGCTCAATGCAGGAATTGAATCCGCTTGATTGCGCCGCGGCAGCGCACTTGTCGCGCGGTCCAGTTCTCGCCGAGTTTTTGCTGTTCGCTGATCAATTGCAGGGAGCTGCCCGCCATTTGATCGTAAGGCTGGGCGTAGGAAATAACGCCCAGCCGCGCCGCTTCAGGAAGCCCGTCAATTCCATAGATGTCAGCCGCTGAACGAACGAGCGCGCGCGCCGCGATGGCCGCTTCGTCATTCACGCAGATAACGCCGAGTTTGGAGGAAGCGAACAGCTCATCGGAGCGATCGCGAAGCGCGCTGGCAATATCGCCGAGCCAGGGAACCTTGACCACCTTGTGCGGCAGGCTTCTCTTCTCGCACAATTTTTGGAACTCCGCCTCGCGCTCCGCCGTGCTGTCGCCGGGGAATCCGGCATGGCTGATATATACGAACGAACGGTTGCCCCTTGAAAGCGCTTTGTTCATCAATGTCCGAACGGCATGACCGTTATCAAGTCCCACGAAATCAGCGTACGCTCCCGGTATCACCAGGTCGAAAAACACCATGTTGATTCCCAGCACCCTGAGCCGCTCGAAAGTGGATGCCTGAAACGGCCTCGAGCATGGACATACGATCAGGTTGCGAATCCGGTGCGACACCAGCTCGAAAGCTGCTGCGGCGTCGTCGCGCTTTGCGATGTCAGTGAAGCGGAGCGCCAGAATCTGGCCGGACTGTCGCGTCGCTTTCTCCAGCGCGTTGATAAAGCGCATTCCGAACACGCCGGACGCGAATTGGGTCGGCGCGAGCAGACCCACTATGCCGCCCTGATCCACCGCTCCGCGTCTCTGTTTCGGGACATAAGTTCCGCTTCCGTGGCGCCTCTCGAGCACTCCCATTCGCATTAGCCGCGCGTAAGCGCGCCGAACGGTAATGCGGCTTGCGTGAATAATGCCCTGCATCTCGCGCTCGCTGGGAACCGCCTCGCCGGGAGAATACTCGCCATGCAGCACCGCCTTGAAAATACGCGCGACGAGATCATCGGTCTTTGTGGTTGAGAAATACTTTTTCATTGCATTCACCCGCTTCG
>JAGYMT010000346.1 GCA_018400335.1 Kiritimatiellia bacterium
TTGCCGGCGCCCGCATGATCAACTGGTGTCTGTATCTCCGCTTGGCCCTCTCCAGAGGGGCGGGAATGGGGCCCGACAAGGTGACGTTCGGTGTCAGCCGTGTTTTTAACTGTTCAGCCAGGCTCGCCCCCGTGTCAGCCACAGCCTTGTTGTCGGTTCCGTCCAGCGTAACGCACACAAGGTGCGAGAACGGCGGGTAGGCGAGCTCGCGGCGCGATTCCATCTCCTGATCGGCAAACCCGCGGTAGTCAAGCCGGCGCGCGCATTGAATGGCCGTGTTGAACGGCGTGAAGGTCTGGACGATCACTTCGCCCTGCACGTCGCCGCGCCCGGCGCGTCCCGCCACCTGAAGAAGGAGCTGAAAGGTGCGTTCCGCGGCGCGAAAATCGGGCACGTGCAGGCTGAGATCGGCGTTGATTACACCCACGAGTGTCACGCCGGGGAAATGAAGCCCCTTGGCTATCATCTGCGTACCCACCAGAATGTCGGTCCTGCCCGACCTGAAATCGTCGAGGAAGCGCTGGTGCGAATCCTTGCCGCGGGTCGTGTCGGAATCCATGCGCTGGACCCTGGCCTTTGGAAAGATGGTGTGCAGCACGGCTTCTATACGCTGCGTGCCTATGCCGGTGAATTTCAGGTCCGGCTTGCCGCACCCGGGACATCTTGCAGGTACCGGCTTCACGCGTCCGCAGATGTGACAACGCAGTTCCTCGCAACCCTTATGGTAGGTCATGGACACGCTGCAATCCTCGCAAACCGCGACGTGTCCGCAGAGCGGACATATCATCGAGGTCGCAAAGCCGCGCCTGTTGAGGAAGAGAATTGTCTGCTCAGCCTGATCCAGCCTTGAGCGGACCGCCTCGATCAGGTCGCGGGAAAAAACATTGACGCGCCCCTCGCGCTCTGCCTCGACGCGCATGTCCACGATGCGCATCACGGGCATTGCCCGGTGATCCACTCTGTGTGTGAGCGTTGCGAGCGCGTACTTGCCCAGCATGGTGTTCTGGAACGACTCCAGAGCAGGCGAGGCGGTTCCCAGGAGCACCGCGCAGCGCGAGAGGTGTCCGCGCATGACGGCAACGTCCCGCGCATTGTAGCGGGGCACTTCCGACTGCTTGTAGCTCGGCTCATGCTCCTCGTCCACCACGATCAGTCCCAGCTTGTTGACGGGAGCGAAGAGCGCGGAACGGGCGCCGATGACGATTTGCGCCTTGCCCTCCTGAATACGGTGCCATTCGTCGTGCCGCTCGCCGTCGGAGAGATGGCTGTGCAGTACCGCGATTGAGTCGCCGAACCGTCCCCTGAACAGGTCAACCGTCTGCGGCGTGAGCGAGATTTCCGGCACAAGTATTATCGCGCCCATTCCTCGGTCCAGCACGTACGACATGGCCTGCATGTAGATCTCGGTCTTGCCGCTGCCCGTCACTCCGTGCAGGAGGATGGCCGGCGGCTTGTGCGTGTCCACGGACTGCTTGACGAGAGCCAGCGCCGCGGCCTGCTCGGGAAAAAGATCAAGCGGCTGGGTAGGAAGAATCACACGGCCCGCAAAAGGATCGCGCTGAAGATTCGATCGGGTTGACTCCAGGAATCCCTTCTTCAGAAGCCCGTTGACCACGGACGCGCTCACGCCGCCGGCAACGGCGAGCGCGGAAACGGTCATCGGATCACGGTTAGACGCCAGTTTCAGGACAGCCGCCTGCTTGGGCGATTTCAAGCGGAGCGCCTCCACGGCCCCTGCATCAGCGGCCGGGCCGGCGGGAGAGAGCAGGCTCTGCTCCTTGAAGCCCGCCTTGTGCCTGCGGACGGCGCATGGCAGCACCGTCTTTATGCACTGCTCAATGGTGGCGGCATAGTACTCGGCCATCCAGCGCGCAAGCTTGAGCATTGAGTCATCCAGAAGCGGACGGCGGCCGACGATCGCCTCAATTGCTTTGAGGTCGGAACGCTGTGAAGCATCGGCGAAGCCTACAACATACCCTCCTGCCACGGAGCGCCCGAAGGGAACCCGCACGCGCGATCCGAGCCGGATGAGCGAATCCATCGCGTCCGGCACAATGTAGTCGAACTCGCGGTCGAGCGAGATTTCTACAACCACTTTTGCGATCCGGCCCATCTATTCTCCGATGATCTTCACCAACACGCGCTTGCGGCGCTTGCCGTCGAACTCGCCGTAGAATATCTGCTCCCAAGGTCCGAAATCGAGCTTGCCGTCAGTGACGGCCACGACGACCTCTCTGCTCATGACGCTGCGCTTGAGATGCGCGTCCGCATTGTCCTCAAAACCGTTATGGGCATACTGGGAGTGGGGCTTTTCCGGCGCCAGCTTTTCCAGCCATTTCTCGAAGTCGGCATGGAGCCCCCCTTCGTTGTCGTTTATGAACACGCTGGCGGTGATATGCATGGCGTTGACCAGAGCCAGCCCCTCCTGTATGCCGCTCTCCGCGAGGCATTTTGCTACTTCGGGCGTGATGTTGATGAATTCCCGCCTTTGCTTTGCATTGAACCAAAGCTCTTTCCGATATGATTGCATGGCTTTCCTCCTCTTTGAACCGAATAATAGGGCAAGCCGTCCCCCGGATAAAGGAGAAACTTTTTTGATCTACAGTGGCATGAGCGTCCCCGCTCGTGGTACTTCTCTTCAGTTTTCCATTCAGTAGCATCCCGTGGAATATTGCAATGATGGAACAATGGAATGATGGAACAATGGAATGATGTTTATAGGGATGGGAAGCGAGATTCCGCAAGCAGAAAATCGGAACAGTAACCTCGCGTGGAAAATTGGAAGGATGGAATAATGGAAGGATGCAGTAACGAGGCAGGAAAAGAAGTGCCATTCTCAAAATTCCAACATTCCACTATTCCACTA
>JAGYMT010000347.1 GCA_018400335.1 Kiritimatiellia bacterium
CTCCACCGCATCGTGCAGAAGCTGTTCAATTTGTTCGGGCTGGCGACCCTGAACCTTATAGCCGCCCATCGCGAGGACGCTTTGGGGCGTGAGCCCGATGTGACCGAGCACCGGTATTCCGTTTTTCACGAGCGCCCTGGTAGTCTCCGCCCGGATGGCGCCGCCCTCCAGCTTGATCGCGTCGGCACCAGCCTGCTGGATGAAACGCCCTGCATTTCTGATGGCCTCGGGAATTGATATCTGATAGGAGAGAAAGGGCATATCGCCCACCACCATCGCGTTTTTCACTCCGCGCGTCACGGCCGCCGTATGATGCAGCATCGCTTCCATTGTGGCCGGCAGGGTGCTCTCGTATCCGAGCACGGTCATGGCAAGCGAATCGCCAACGAGGATCAAGGGTAGCCCGGCCTCGTCAACCAGTCGCGCCATGAAGGCGTCTGAAGCGGTGAGGCACGCAAAGCGATTCTTGCCCTTCAGCGCCCTTATCCTGCTCGTCGTCCATTTTCCGGAATTCATTCAACCCCCCTGCCTGCGCGAGTCATCTCCCTGTCTTATCCCGGCACCGCCTCACCACTCACCGGCAAACAGCTTCACGCCGCCGCACTTGAGACCATCGAGAACATCAGCAACACTACCCGATTGGCCCGGAATGCGCAAGCCCGGCCTGACATCGGCCAGCGGCTGAACAACGAAAAGGCGGACAGACCACCGCGGATGTGGAATTTCCAGCGCGCGGGTCTTCATTCTCAGCATGCCGGCATAGACCAAGTCAATATCAACAGGTCTGGGCGCGTTGCGGATGGAGGAAGGCGCACGCCCCATGTCGCGCTCGATGAACTTGAACAGACCGGCCAGCTTCTCGACGGGCATCGCCGTTTCGATCACCAGCACGGAATTGAGGAAAGGCAGCCCGGAAAATTCGCCCGGCACATCCACCGGATCCGTTTCATACACCGGCGATTGCGTCACATATGAAACGCCACGGATTGCAAGGATTCTCTTTCTGGCCTCCCGCAGCAGCTCAAGACGATCGCCAGTGTTGGATCCGAGCGCCAAACCTGCTTCCATCTCATTCACCTGTCGAGATCTAGAACATTCTTCATGGAGTACAAGCCGGGGACCCTGCCCGCTACCCACTCTGCCGCCTGCAAGGCACCCATGGCAAAACAATCCCGGCTGGATGCCTTGTGCGTCAATTCAAGACGTTCGCCTTCACATGCCAGAACGACGGTATGGTCGCCCACCACGTCGCCCGCGCGCACTGCGTGCACACCTATCTGCGCCACGGGTCGCTCGCCCGTATGGCCATGGCGGCCATGTGCCACGGCGGTTTCCGGATCCAGCTTCCGCGCCACAGCCGCAGCCCGGACAAGACCCAGTGCGGTCCCGCTCGGCGCATCCTTCTTGTGCCTGTGATGCGTCTCTATGATCTCCACATCGTAGTCGCCCAGTATGCCGGCTGCCTGCTCCACAAGGTTGAAAAGAAGGTTCACGCCCTTGCTCATGTTTGGCGCCCACACAACGGGAACCGCCGCTGCGGCAGCTTTCACAGCTTCTGCCTGCTTGTTATTCAGCCCCGTTGTGCCTATCACCAACCCTATCTTCATTTCGCCGGCGGCAACGGCATGCTCTGCGGATGCTGCGGGAGAGCTGAAGTCAATACAAACATCAACCCGCTCCGCAATCTGGCGGATGTCCTCAGAAATGATCACTCCGCTAGCCCCCGTTCCCGCAATGAGCCCGGCATCCTTACCGACGGCGGAATTCCCATCCGCCTCCAGCGCGCCGGCAAGGGTCAGCCCTGGAAAACTGAAGATGCAGCGGACTAGCGCCTGCCCCATCCGCCCTGCCGCGCCAAGAATGCCGACTCTGACTATTTTTTGCTTCGACATACTCTCCCTTTAAATAAGCCCCAACCCCTTCAGGCAGTCCGCGAGCTTCACCTTTAGCGCGTCCGTCATCGGGCAGAGCGGCAGCCTGTATTCTTCTTCTATCCGACCCATCATGGCCAATGCTGCCTTGACGGGTATCGGGTTCGTGTCAATGAACAGGTCGCTGAACAGCCCGAAATACTTCTTGTGTAGGGCTTGCGCCTCATCCCATTTCCCGTTCAGGGCAAAGTGCACCATGTCGGCAACAGGCTTTGGTGCGACATTGGAAGCCACGCTTATCACGCCTTTGGCCCCGACAGCCATCATAGGCAGAGTGAGGGAGTCGTCGCCGGACACTATGCAGATGTCGCACTTCGAGAGAACCTGGCTGACCCGGTTCACGCTTCCGCCGGCTTCTTTGAGAGCGACTATATTGGGGTGCTTCGTGAGCCTGACAACAGTGTCAACGGCTATCTCGATCCCGGACCGGCCAGGAATATTGTAGAGTACTATTGGAAGCCCGATCTCGGCAACACTCGTGAAATGGCGGTAGAGCCCCTCCTGGCTGGGCTTGTTGTAATAAGGCGTAACCTGCAGCGATCCGTCGGCTCCGGCTTCCTTGGCGTGTTGCGTGAGTTGCAGCGCCTCAGCCGTTGAATTGCCGCCCGTTCCGGCTATGACCTTCACGCGTCCCGCGCAACATTCGATGACAGCCTCTATCACCAGGTTGTGCTCCTTATAGTCGAGCGTGGGCGACTCGCCGGTTGTCCCAACCGGCACGATGCCGTCAATCCCGTTCGCAATCTGGAACTCTACCAGGTCATTGAGCTTCGCATAATCCACCCCTCCACTTCGGGCAAACGGTGTAACTATTGCAGTATAGGCACCTTTGAACATCTCTTCCCCCTTCCGCTGCAGAACCGCGGCTTCGTGTCAATAAATGGCGCGCCCAAGGAGAGTCGAACTCCTCTTACCAGGATGA
>JAGYMT010000348.1 GCA_018400335.1 Kiritimatiellia bacterium
AGCAGCGCGGCATATTCGTCCAGCTCCTTCAGTTCCGCGGCGGTGTAGCGTCCGCGCAGATAGCCGAAACACTCCTCGCCGGGCAACTGGTAGGTGTCCTTCGTGTAGAGCATGAACTGGTTGAACCCCATAAGCGCGGCGCGCCTCAGCCATTCCTTGAGGTAGTCAACTTTCATCACCGCGTTCCGGCAGCAGTCGAGCATCAGGCCGACGGTCTTGAATGAGGGCTCTTCAATCACCGTCCGGTTGTTGGCGACGGATCCGGACAGCAGCATTCCGATCCCGCGCGCAACCAGATTCACGGAACTTCCGGTGATCTCCGCGCAGTTATTCTTGCGGCTGACGCGCAGGCCTTTTCCGCCGAGAACGGGGAATACCGCAAGCCCCCTGCCGTTTTCGATCACGGGGTAGTGCTCGCCGAGCGTGCGGAGCAGAGCCCGGACGCGGGGGTCAATGGTAACGCTTGTCTTCCATGCGATAGTGATCTTGTTCATATCAAGTGTTTGGGGAAGAAGGACGCCTTGCCCCGTCTTTCCTGCTTTGCCCGATGGCATCCGCGGCGAGCATGGCATCCAGCACCTTGTCCGGCGTAATCGTTCCCGCCTCGTGATGGATTCCTTCCTCCGGCGCGCATGCTTTAGCGGCTACGTTCATCAGCCTTTGCCTGTCAACGTCCTTCAGTCCGATATCGGCGAGTGTTGTCGGCAGACCGATTTCTTCGCAGAACGAGAACACCTTTGCCGATTCTTCCGGATCCGCGTCAGTGAGCTGGAGCCCGGAGAGGACTCCGAACGCGACTTTTTCGCCATGGTAGAAAGCGTGCGTCTCATCCAGCATCGTGAGCCCGTTGTGAATAGAATGGGCGGCGGCCAGGCCAGAGCTCTCGAAGCCGATTCCGCTGAGCAGAATGTTGGCCTCCACTATTCGTTCCAGCGCCGGGGTGACGATGCGGTTCTTGCACGCCGCCTGCGCGGATGGGCCGTGCGCCAGCAGCGTGTCGTAGCATAGCTTGGCGAGATTGAGTCCGGCCAGCGTGCTAAGGCCGCCGCACTCGTTAGGTGAAGCCGTTCGGCGGCAGGACCGGGCCTCAAACCATGTCGCAAGTGCGTCCCCCATGCCGGCCGTAAGGAAGCGCACAGGCGCGGAGGCTATAACTGCGGTGTCCACGAGCACGGCCGCGGGATTTGTTTTCTGGTAGAAGACCGATTCGAAGACGCCATCCATGGTATACATCACCGCGCAGCCGCTGCACGGGGCATCTGTCGAAGCGATGGTTGGAACAATGATCACGGGAAGTCCAGCCCGGTCCGCCGCGATTTTCGCGGTATCAATGGTTTTTCCGCCGCCTGCGCCTATGATCACATCGGCCTGTTCCCGCTCGATGGCCTCGGCCACCCGCGCCAATTCTTCGGCACAGCATTCGCCACGGAATCGCTCCATGACAAGCGACTCTGCCGGGAGATTGACGCCTTGTCGGCTAAGAATGGTGTCGCACACCGTCGGAGATGCCAACGCCAGAGCCTTGTTTCCGAACAGTTCTGCCAGTGCGGGTAGCTCATTCAGGGCGCCTTTGCCCTGGATATATTTTCCTGGGAAAACAGCTTTTATGAACATTTGTCACTTCCTTTGGATATGCCGTCCGGCCCGGTTGAGCGGCGGATGACTTTCAGCTTGTTGAATGGGATCGCTCCGCGTGTATAACGTGCCTCCGCTCGATCAAGCAACTCGGTCCAATCCTGTGAGTCTGGCGTGAAATCATATTCCCAGCTCTCATTGCGCGGATCTTTTCTCTGCCATCGAATCTTCTCATGGCCTGGAAAAGTTACGCGCATTTCCACCTTTGTTCCATCGTCCAGCATCTTCTTCCATTCAATGGTGCGGCGCATGAGCCTCCTTGTTTTCAAAATCAATCGCGGCGTAGGAGCCGGACGGCAGCGGGAATTCGCACCCATGACTCGTCAGGAGGAGTTCGCCTCTTTCGCCGGTTCCGCCACGCGCATGCATCGTGCCCGACAGCAGATGTGAAAGAACCCATGGTGTGAGGGTGGGGGTGTGGCAGGTTATCACCGCGAAAGACGGTGTATCGGAAAGCAGCCGTTCGCACATTCCGAGCAGTTCAACCAGGTGTTCCTCGATCTTGAAAACTTCCCCGGAATGACCGCGCCCGAAAGAGGGGGGGTCCATGAGGACCGCGTCATAGGACGCTCCACGCCTGATTTCGCGGGCAAGGAACTTGCGAACATCCTCCACTATCCATCGGACCGGTGCGTCGGTCAGTCCGTTCAGTGCGGCATTCTCCCGAGCGCGCAGCACCATGCCTTTGGACGAGTCGAGATGACAAACCTGCGCGCCTGCGCGCGCCATTGTCATTGTAGCGCCGCCCGTGTAGGCGAAAAGATTTAGAAAGCGCAGGGGCTGTCGCCGGTTTTTCGCGCGCCGGACCATCCAGTCCCATACCCACTGGTGCTCGGGAAAAACGCCGACATGTCCGAATCCGGTGGGCGACACCTTGAATTTCAGACCGGCCAAACGAACCTGCCATTCCGTTGGAAGCGCATTGCGATTAGTCCACCGGTTGCCCGATCCTCTGTCGAAATCGGCATCGGCTTTGTGCCATGCCGCCGGGGAGAGTTTTGGTTTCCATAGAGCCGCGGCGCAAGGGCGGGAGAGAGTCCACGGTCCCCAGCGCTCCAGTTTTCTGCCGTTGCCGCTGTCCAGGAGCCGGTAACCATCGGGATCTCCTGATGAATCCGACTTGTCACGATGTTTCATGGTGTCCAGAATGGGCTTCTGCCGGCATGATGCGTTTTTGAACGATTGTTCCCAAGGATAACCTTCGCTTCGCCTGCCTG
>JAGYMT010000349.1 GCA_018400335.1 Kiritimatiellia bacterium
CAGACTGTCACCCGATTTTGAACCATGCCTGATTTTTTCATGGGCCGCTGAGTGCGAGCAAGCATCGAACACCCCCCTACACGCGAGCGGGAAGATCGAGGAGTGTCAGCGAGAAGGACTCGCATAAGCGGGGCGAGTAAGTGTATTCGCGTAAGAGTGGTGGTAAGCGGGGCGAGTAAGTGTATGAGAAAACACACGCTAAACTCGAAAGCACCTCCCATTCATCCTGACTGCTCTTTCTAGGAGTGCGCCGGCGCCGGCAGGATGCGCGGCTCCGTCTCTCCGGCCTGCACCATGCGGCGCTTGAGACTGAGCGAGAGTTCCTTCCTGATTTCCGCAAGACCGGTATCGCCGACCAGATTATGCTGCTCATGCGGGTCGGCTTCAAGATCGTAGAGGAAATCTTCGACATAGGTGTCCGATGCGGGGTCGCCGCCCGTCTTGTCCGGCGCGCGCACGCTGTATTTCCATTTGTGCGTCCTTATGGCGCGTCCGCACTGACTCTCGCTTATCTGAAGGAACACTTCGTCGGGCCAGTCGGAGGGAGAGTCTGACACAATCTCCTGCAGCGCGCGCCCGCGCATCGTCGCCGGAGGCGTGATGCCCGCCGCTGCCAGGATGGTGGGCGGCAGGTCTATCAGGCTTGCCAGTTGCGACGGCGCGTTCCCGCCGCGGAAGCCGGGTCCGGCGATTATCATCGGTATCCTGATACATCCGTCATGGCATGAGCGCTTGTATTCCGCGTTCCTCGTCCTGAAATGCGAGCCGTGATCGCTGGTGTAGATGATCAATGTGTCGTCCAGCTCGAGCGCGGCAAGCGCGCCGCGGATGCGCCCCAGGTTGGAGTCCAGACTGTTGATGCAGCCGAGATAATCAGGATATTCCGCACGCCAGTCGCCCTGCGATTTCACCAGGTCCTGCGGCGGGACGAAGTCCTTGAAGCGCGACTTCGAGCCCTCGGGTCCCTCGAAGTGGTTGTGGTCATTCTGGTGATGCGGCTCGATGTATGACAGGAACAGGAAGAAGGGCTTTTCCGCGCCGCGCCGGGTCCGCAGATACTCGATGGCCCAGTCGGTAAGCGCGTCAACCCTGTAGCGCCCTTCCGGAAAATCACGTCTGTTCCCTTGTGCGTCGAACATGTGTCCGTCGTAGCTGTGCGATGTGAATTCCAGCACGTCGGATGCGATCCAGTGATCGTAGCCGCCCCTGCGCTCGGGCGGAACCGGCCTGATCCTGAAATCGTCGGCTCCGTTTTCCGGTCCACACGAGGCAAGATGCCACTTGCCGATGTAGGCCGTGTCGTACCCGTTTCCCGCGAGGCGGTGCGCGATCGTTTTCTCGTCCAGGGGCAGCATCCGGTGGTTCGTGTGGCAGCCGACCTCCGCGGCGTACTTGCCTGTCTGTATGCAGGCCCGCGCCGGGCCGCATACGGGCTGACAGGTGAAGGCGTTCTCGAAGCGAATGCCCTCGCGCGCCATGGCGTCGAGATTCGGCGTTATGTCAAGCGGCTGACCATAGCAGCCGCAGGTGTCCCAGCGTTGCTGGTCGCTGAAAACGAACAAGATGTTCGGCTTCTTCATGCGTTCATCTCCTTGAGCATTACGGGCCAGGCATCGTCCGCGTAGAACCGGTGGCCGCCGTTGCCCACTACAAGATGACAGTGTTTTTCCGCCCCGAACGCGGTGTATATCTTGCGGAGTTGACGGAACGCCTTGCGAGTGGCGCCGAGCGGGAATATGTTGTCATCTTTGCCCGCCACTATCACTACCGGTTTAGGGGCGAAAAGCCCCATCACATCCGCCATCTCCGCGTACTGGAGCAGGCGCGGGATGTAGTTGTCCGCGCAATGGAAGATGGACATTATAGAATCGCGGAAGGTGCAGAAGTAGCAGGATGGCATTGCGAACGCGATACGCGGGAGCATTGCGGCGGAGAAGAGGCTGATTGTGCCGCCGCCCGAGTTCCCCATCACGCCAATCCCATCCATCCGCGCGTCGCCGCGCGAGGCGAGGTAGTCAATGCCCCTGTCAACGTCGTAGACGCGCTCACCCAAGAGCGTCCTTCCGAGCATAAGTGCGTGCATGGCGGCATCGTGGCATCCATGGGAGGACACCTGTTTCTGCTTCAGCTCGCGGCGCTGTCCAAAGGAGCGCTGCTCGATGCACAGTGCGGCTATGCCGCGCTTCATGCAGCCAATCGCGAAGTCGCGATCTCCCTCCACGTGGTGCGGCTTGGTCTCGTCCTCCCTCTGGACCGCGATCGAATTATGCATGCCGGTCGAGTGCCCCTGCAGGCAGATCATGAAAGTGTAGGGGGGCTTGGCGTCCTTCGGAAGGCAAACGTATGCCGTGACGTCGGCAAACGGCTCGGATGTGAAGGCTATCTTCTCGATCATGCCAAGCTGGTGTTCGCGCTTCCATATCCTGCGCGGATGGAGCGGACAGCGCTTGCCCGGCATATCGCCGACCAGCTCACCGAGTTTTCGGCGCAGTTTGGAGCGCCATTTCTTCACATCTCCCACGCGATAGCTGAGAGATGGAACGATTTGCGACATGATGTGCGCGTGAAATTCCGATGGTGAAAGATGAAGCTGCATTTTGCACGACCTTTCTGTTTTACGTGAACCCGCCACCCCGCACACGCCACTCTTTATACAACAGAACCTTTTCGATGTAAAGTCTTCTTCCGTTGCGGATGGTCCCATCCGCGTCCAGTGGGCGTGGCTTGCCCGCCGTAGGATTGGCTCGTCCGCCGCAGGCGGACTTGATATGAGCGGATAGAAATCGGGTTGCGGGCGGAATCTGCGTTAGCTCCTTATTCGCGAAATGTTTGACTAAATTT
>JAGYMT010000035.1 GCA_018400335.1 Kiritimatiellia bacterium
CGAGTCGCTCGACAAGAAAACACCCCTGCTCCGCTCCCTCGGCGCGCTTACCGAACAGGTCAGCCGCATGGCAAAACTTTTCGGCATAGACTGCTCCCGCAAGCGGCCGTTCGCGACACTCGGCGCGGAACAGGAGTATTTTCTGGTGGACCGTAAATTCTATCAGGCCCGCCCGGATCTCATCCAGACCGGCCGCACCCTGTTCGGGATCAAGCCGGCCAAGCACCAGCAGCTTGACGATCATTATTACGGCGTGATCAAGAGCCGCGTACTGGCTTTCATGAACGAGCTTGATGTCGAGCTCTGGAGATGCGGAGTCCCGGCCAAGACGCGCCACAACGAGGTCTGCCCCGGCCAGTTCGAGATTGCGCCAATCTATGAAGAGCTGAACCTCGCGGTTGATCATAACATGCTCGTGATGGAAATACTGCGCGACGTCGCCGAGCGGCACGGCCTGGCATGCCTCATCCACGAGAAGCCTTTCGCCGGCATGAACGGCTCCGGCAAGCACAATAACTGGTCCATCCACGGGCCGGACGGCATGAACTGGACCTCACCCGGAAGCACGCCGCGCGATAACGCCAGGTTCCTGACGATAATATGCGCGCTTATGAAAGCGGTGGACACCCATGCGGAGCTTCTCCGCGCCGCTGTGGCCTCGGCGGGAAACGACCGTCGTCTTGGCGCCAACGAGGCGCCGCCGGCTATCATGTCCATCTTCCTCGGCCAGCAGTTGTCCGAAATCATCAGCAGGATGGAGATCGGCGCAGCAAGAAAACAGGATGCTTTCGCGCCGCGGGCTCAAAGCAGGAAAAACGCGGCCGGTGACATCGAACCCTGGCAGGGAATCAAGCTGGGGGTTTCTTCGCTGCCCGCCCTGCCCCGCGACATCACGGATCGCAACAGGACTTCCCCGCTGGCGTTCACCGGCAATAAGTTCGAATTCAGGGCGGTCGGGTCAAGCCAGAGCTGCGCGGGAGCGACGATAGTCCTGAACACGATCGTAGCGGAAGCGCTCGACGGTATCTGCTCGCGGCTCGAAGCGGAGCTCGCCGCCGGCAAACCGTTCAATGATTCCCTCGAACGGATTCTCAGGGAAATCGTGGCTGCGCACAAGCGAGTCCTCTTCGACGGCGACAGCTACTCGGACGCCTGGCTCAGGGAGGCGGCAAAGCGCGGGCTCCCGAACTTGAAATCCACGCCGGAAGCTCTGAAAGCCCTTGTTGACAAAAACACCATTGCCCTTTTCGGAAAATACGGGGTGCTGTCCGACAGGGAGCTGCGCTCCAGATACGAGATCTACCTGCACACATACGAACAAATGATCACCATCGAGGCGGGCTGCGCCGCCTCGATGGCGCGCACCATGATCGCGCCCGCAGCTCTTCAATATCAGCGGGACCTCGCCGAAACAATCAAGGCGCTGAAGGCAGTCGGCATGAAGAACACGCCGCAGACAGAGAAGCTCCTCGACGCGGTGTCTTCCGCCGCGGAAAAACTGCTGGCGGCTGTCGCCAGACTGGAGTCGGCGGCCCGAAAGGGATCGGCGACGGAGATGATACGTAGAATGGACGCGCTGCGGATAAGCGCCGACAGGCTGGAGGAGCTGGTGCCGGAGGACCTCTGGCCCCTGCCCTCCTACGCCGACCTGATGTTCATGATGTAGTTGCGCAGTTCAAGATGCCGTTATCATCGCGCCAAACAGGTGCAAAACGACACTTGACCGCATTCTCGACCGACACACTTACACGGATACACTTAAACGCACACACCTAAACGGATACCCTTAAACGACTCGCTTCAACGAAACGCGAGAATGGTGGACGATTGGAACACCCTCTATTCGCACTCCTATCTGGAACAGTTGAACTGCTCTATATAGGTTCAACTCTTTTTAGGATAAACAGTCGTACGACATTAATCAGGTGCATAACAGCCGGCTGGAAAACGGCGGTGTGCCAGACAAATCATACACAACGGAAACTCCGGGCGGCAATGAAACGCTCACGCCCTCCCACTCCAGGAGCCGGAAATAGGGAGAGACGGCGATATCTGCATTGATCATGAAAGTCGTGGGGTTATGAACTTCAAGCCGCCATGCTCTCTCTCCAACCTGCGCCAGGCTCAGGATCAAAGCCCGGTGCGTGGCAGTCAGAGGGTGTCCGATAAAGACACGCCAATCCATGGAGGACGTGTCAAGCGTGGCGTAAGTCGTGCCTTCAAGAATGCCAAGGGGCCGCCAGCGATTGAGCCCTCGATCCACGAAGAAGACGGGCCAGCGGTCACAAAGACCGTGTACTATCATCGGTAGAGCCATGGGCAAGTCGGTGCGCGGAATGGTAAAAGCCACGCCATCAGATGACTGTGCGTCCATTTCCAGGAACAAGCGTTGAGACCGGACTTCTCCCTGCTCCATTTCAAGCGAGTATACCGGAGCGCCACACAGTCCCATGTCGCGTCGAATCTGATCGTACAGGTCGCGATCACAATGCTCATGTGTCCCTCCGATCGCGACTATCCTGATGGAAGTCGTGGCGTTCGGACCGGGAAGTTGGTCAATAGGCAACGCAAGCCCCACGTCACGATCGCCCCTGTTCAGCCGCGACAGAAGCAGGTCGGCGCCATCGTTAAGAAAGATAGCCGGCCGGCTTCCGCCCTGCCGGGAGACGATGGCCTCGCCACGCCGCCAGCGCTCGGCCACCGGGCCGCTCCCCGACATATCCACGGACGAACCGTCCGATCGATGCAGGACGTGGTCGCCCCTGCTCGTCCAACCCATGAAAAGAGGCTGCGTGAGGCCGGGATCCCGTTTGAAACTCATGTTGTACTGGTACAACTTGGTCGTAAGGCTGTGCGGACGCGGACGAAAAATGACACCCTGGCGGCGCACTCGCACATAGCGGGTCGGGAACATTCCGTAAAGGCCGAACCCCTGCTCGCCGCCGAAGAAGTAAGGAGCTTCGGGGTCGTATCCATTATCGCAAACAAAGCCGGAAATGGCGACATCCGTGCTGATCATCTCCTGGCCGGTATTGACCATCAGGCCGCGCTCGGGCGGTGAAAGCGCCGGCAGTTCGAGCTTGACCAGGATGCCGGTGCCAGGTGCGCAAACACCTCCGTCGGTTGGCGTACTGATGTCGCGAACCGGATCCGCGGGCACCGGGAAGATGGCGTCGCCTGTGAACCACCACTTTCCGAGGTAGGGGCTGCTCCCGCCCCATTGCATGGGATTATAGGTGAGAAAGGTGTTGCCGGACCAGCCATAAGCCAGGCCGCGCTCGTCCTTTTCGTATCCGATCGCCAGCGGGTTATTGCGATCCGCGCAGTAGAACTCGCACCAGTCGAGCCGCAAGCTCGCATAGTCCGATGTCATCACCGTGCCGCCGCGCGCGTCGCTTGCCTCCAGCCACAACTGGCGTTGTTGGTGGTGGACCAGATCCAGTTCGCGGATAAAAGTTCTCTCGCCGTCACACTGCCAACGGCGAAACAGGACTTCACCGTCATATATGCGCACCTCGCGCAATCCGATTTCGGACGTGACATGAATACGCAGGCGCATATGGACCACATCAACGCGGAACCAGTCGCCGGTCGGCGGGATTTCATGATCCGGCGCGCGCCAGGACGGGTCCCGATCACTTGCCGACATCGTCCAGGCCCGCACCACCGGACCGTTCGAGATCGACTGAAACGGATGGCCGTACTGCCAACAATCCAACCGATAACGAGGGCTGTTTATTACCTCTTCATCAATCATGCCCCACCACTCGAGTTCAGGCGCGAAATGCTTGCGCATCACCTTGTCGCGCATGAGATCATACGGTTCCAAAATCCAGTTGAGCCAACCGGATTCCGCGGCGCGATCAAAATCTTCGGGAGCGGACATGAAGGTGAGCGCGGTCGGAATCAAGCGCAACCCCTTATCGGCCAGCATGCCATACCGGTCCCGCGCGTCCTCAATAACGCGACCGTCCTCCCACGTAATCAGAGCGATGGAATCATTCATTCGGTTCTGCAGAATGGTCTTGGGCGAATCGGCATGGCGATACGTGCCTCGTCTAACCCGCATTTGATTATGTTCTCCGAACACCAGCGCGAAATGCACCTGCTCCACGCTGGAGTTTCGCGGATTATTCCCCGGCTTATTAGCCAGCGTCCGACCATCTTCCGAGAGAATGTCGGGTAGAGGCAAACCGATGGTGTAGCCATACTGGAAATATCGGCTGCCGACCAGATCGGCGATGGTATAGCCGGGCACCGCAAGAAACGAGTCCGTGCTAAGCCGTTCGCAGTCGGCTTTCAGCGCCTCGAACTTAGCCTTGTCGAGGGCTTCGAAATCCTCGAGGAAGACGATAAAATCATGCCCGGCGGCCTTGGCCCTGAACACATAATCGTCCGGAGTCCCTCTTCCGGATGAGTAAGCCGTGCGCGCTCCGATGAGACCTTTTATCGGGCGCGAATCGGGCGGAAACGGGGCGCCGGCCCAAAGGACTGGAGGGTCGGCGGGAAAGCGCTGCACCTGCGGAATGAGAGCCTCTGGATCAGTGCCGGCGCCGCCGATTTTTACGTCCGCCAGCGAAGGCTCGGCCAGCCAGCGCAAAGCGTTGAGGAACAGCCGCAGGAAATCGGACTTTTCCCCTTCAAAACCGTCCGTCAGCAATTGCCTGCCCATCGGATAGTTATTGGGCGAAAAGATGTTGTATCCGCCCGGAATGCCGCAAAACACCAGACGTCCCGGCATCACCTCCCGCATAAAGATCAGAGGAACTGACGCGTGGTAGCCCTCATGATTCTCTCCGGGCAAGCCATATCCAACGATTTCAAGCGCCTCGGTGCGGCTGTCCGGCTTTGCGGCCAGCGCCACTTTCCAGCCTTCGCTTGTCGCTCGCAACGGGCGGGTTGCGGCGGCCAACCCCATATTAGCCGGAAACCAGACGCCGCTCACCCCCTCTCCCAGCGCTTCGGCCACTGCCGACGCGCGAATCATATGGCCGTTATCGCATGTGTCCGAAGACTGAACAATCCTCAGCATTAATGCTTCCATGCCGAAGCGTCCGAACAGAATGTGGAAGGGCATCTGCTCATCAACCGGCACGCAGGCAAAAACACCGCCGCCCCGACTGACGTGGCGCTCCACCGCCGCGACCACAGCTTCCATCACGGCGATTTCCCCCTGCCTGGTATGGCGAGGAATGCGATAACGGCCCAGAACGACCACGTTGTAACGGCCCGTGTCGAGCCGCGCCGCGATCTCGCGGAAGTCGCATACCCCCACTTCAAAACCGGCTTCCGTCATCGGTCGCGCAACCCAGTCCGCGTGCGCGCCATACTCCATGAGCACCGCCGCGCGGCGTGATGTTTTCGATGATCGCTTCCTTTGGGACTCTCCCTGAACATCAGGAATGGAATTCGTAAACTTCTCGTTCAATGCCGCTTTCGTAGTCATTCGTCCTCCTTTCCGGACAGCGCTCCGTATTCGATCCCTTCGCCGATGGGACGTCCATACGAGTCAACCAGGCGCGCATAGAAGCGCGCCCCCTCGTAGCCGCTGGAGATTTTAAGGAGCACATGGTTGACTCCCGCGCGCAGATGCGCCGGCGCCGCGTCCTGGTCTGGAACCGCCGGACGATAGATATGGCTTGATGAAATCATTTCGCCGTTCACCCAGACGTCAAGTCCGATGTCGCTCCCCGTGAGCAGCGTCACGGCACGATCGCGATCACTGTGAACTTGCGTGTAGGCGTAGGCCACCATCGGTTTCGAGCGGCTGGCGGGCGATGCAAGCCCAAACAGTCCGGCAAGATCCACGCCCTCGCCGCCCAACGCATCCAAGCCCGGGGCGAGAAGCCGCCGCCAGGCCAGATGCGTCGGCGCCGCCGGCGCCGATCCACCCATTGAAGAAGCCATGCGCAGCGCGCTTTCATCACTCTCGCGCGACGCAACGGCGAAAGTGTCGGCCAGGTTGACCGGGCGCGTCTCCGGCTCATATACGTCCAGCTCAGAATCCACCTCGCCCGTCCACAGCGCCTTCGGGAAGTTGTGGTATGGGAAAGGCCCTGCGACGTACCAGTCCCGCAGGTAGAGCCGAGCGCGGTCAATGGCCTCCTGGGCGGCCAGCGCGGCGCGCACCGCGCCGACACGCTCGTTAATCCCCTTTTCTTCGACGACGCCGTCGGTCAAGGGCACGACATGGATTTCGTCACGATCCACCGTGGCGCGCGCCGGCGTTCCCGCGGCTACTACTCCGTTCAGCGTGACTTGGGGCGGCTTGGAAAACCCGAAAGCAAGGAGCGCGCTTGCCATGTCGGAGCCGGTTTGGTCGGCGCATGGCGCGTAGTCAACGCGCAACGTGTTTTTGCTCAGACAAACCTCTACGCGCAGATTGCTCACGCGTCCGTCCGCGATCAGCTCAATGCCGCCGGGAACAGTGAACGCAAAGAAAGTGGGATCAGGAAGCGGGACTTGCGCCGAATAGATGTCGCCTTCGATGTTTTTCTGCACCTGGCTGACGCGATTGATCTCGGCGCGGAGCACTGCTCCGGCCTTCTCCGACCGTCCATCACGGCTTATCTGACAAAACGGCGATTCCCGCCAGATGTGCGCGGGAGGATCGGGGTCCTTGCCGTTGACCCGCCTGTAGGCGAATTTTCCTTCGACCGGCATGTAGCCGGCGGCTATGTCATCGCCGGCTCGATTCCGGTAGTTCACGTGGAAAATGCCTGCATCCGCTTCCCATCGAGCGCTGAATTTCGCCTCGCGGACATGCTTCTGGAAATCGGAAAAGGACGGGTATTCGGAGGCGTCACCGAACTCGACCACAAAGCCGCTGACCGCCGCGTTGACGGCGTCCCAATCGGCGGTCGCGGGGGCAAGCTCCGTCGCGCCGCGGCGATTGAAGCACTCCAGATAGAACGCCGGAGACAAGGGGCGTCCGCCGTATTCCGACATGGGAACCGGGTCGCCGGAGCGCAGCACAACCTCCGCGTCCCGCCCAAGATCGCTCGCCGGCAGCGGAATGATCCCCAGGTAGGTGACGCCATCTTTCATAGTTAGGCGCTGGTCAAAACTCGCTTTGGCTGGCAGGGCGTCCACCGGCTTGTCGCCAATATACCACTCGCATGAGGGTTTCGCGTTCAGGTCGAAAAAGGCGAGCGCTCCAAGCAGGTTTGTTACGCCCTTTCGCCCCGAGAGACCTCTTGGTGTCATGAAAATCACTTGCGTGTTTCTAACCTGGAGCGTCCCGATGTCTTCATTACGCCGTCCGTAGCGGTGGCGGATGCCCGAGTTGTTAACCCAGTAGTTGAGCGTATAGGTTCCCAGGTCGGCGGCGCTCTGAGCCTGATCGGTCACGCGCTTCCACTGCGCCATGACGGGCGCCATCTGTGTCTCATTGGCACGGTCGGTGCTCGCCAGCCCGTAATGCAAGCCCAGGTATGAGCGGTTGAGCCCTGTCCATTCGTTGCGGGTTATCATCTCGAAGGGCAGCGGCTTATCGTCCACCAGGCGCGTCATCCACGCCGGGGCCCACGGCCCGAAAATCGTCTGATAGGCCGCTGTGTCCGGCGGACCGTTGTAATTGAGCACCGGAAAGCCGAGCACATTGCCGGCCGCAATGTCAACCGGCAGATGAACGCCCAGGCGGGAGTGCGCGTGCAGAATGTGCTGCAGCCCGGACTGCTGGAAGAGCGTGTCCGTGATAGTGCCCCGCGGAACGGGATAGATCAAACGGCGCAGGCCGGGATGGTATGCCGACGCGACCTCCTCGAAAGTCTTGAATGTCACCATTTGGCCGATCAGCCGATCAAAAGGCGTGGGGCCGAAATCGGCAAACACCTTCTGCGGCGGCCAAGTGCTGGTCAAATAATCGCCGGTCATCGACTCCTGCGTGCTCCCGTCGCGCCAGCTCCACAACCGAAGCACGATGTTCTCCAAACCGAAGCGTCCGTCGGCGATGGCGTGTTCGGAGCCGATAATCCCGCCGCCGAGTAGCGCGCCCAGAATCGCGCAATGGTTGAAGCCGATTGTCGAGATGCAGCGTGTATAGGGGCCGCGGAAAAAGCTCTCGTTCCCGCGCCAGTCCCGGGTCGCCTCGTAGTATTTATAACCCTTCTCCCAGGCAGCCTGCTGCATGTGTCCGAATTCCTTTGTTGGACGGTCGGGCATCAACTGGGATTCCCAATAGAGCTTCACATAATCCCGCGCCGGCGCCGGGAGCAGTTCACGATACACGTACCAGAGCATCAGTATCTCGGGCACGTCCCACCCGCACCAGTACCGCGGAGGCTTGCCCATCAGGTTGTCTATTTCGCGGCGGTAGAGCTTCGGATCGCCGGATTCCAGGTTTTTCGGGAAAAAGCGGTTGCTCATGACTCGCAACTCGCGGAGGCGCTGCCATTGCCAGTCCGGCATCTCGGGCGGTTGACGAAAAACGCGGTCGGCCATGGCGACGATCTGCTCGTCGGTCGGCATGACGGCCGTGGGGGCTCCTCCTTTGCCGCCGGCCTTGAGATGCGCGGCGAGTTCCGCATGATTCACGGGGAGAGGCAGCTTCAGCTCCGCTGCTCTGGCCGCAACGAGGGTCGCCACGAGTTTAGGCTCCTTGAAAGTTATGCCATTGCCGCCCATATTGATCATCCACTCGTAGGAGTCCCCGCGCAAAACAGGGTGCGAATGATAGCGCGCGTCGTAGAGTTCCCATTTCTGCAGCGAGACGCCCTGCTCGTCCAGGAGCCGAAGGCGTGCGCCGGCATCCGCGCCATATTCCGGTTCCGTAAGGAGAGCGGTCACGTCCAACCGCGCCGTGGGCGATTCGGAGGACAACTCCGCGGGACCCAGCCGCGTCGGAAAGCGGTCGGCCGCCGTATCGCGCGCGCCGTATTTGGCCCAGTAGCCCGCATCGAACAAGAAGGCATTGAACGTTGGCGCCAGGTCCGCGGCCGCCGTCCACGGACGGCGCAGCGGCCATGCGACCACGTGCCAGCGCGGCGGGTCCTTCTTCAGAGCCGCCGGCATGTGATCGCTCTGCTTCATGTAGCCAACGGGTTCCAGTTCATGACTCTCATATTCCAGCACGATTTCCGCCTTCGCGATCGCGCTGCCGGCCCTCAGTTTCACCGCCAGCGCATCCGCCGCGCCGGGGAAGCGCAGCAGGACCGCGCGGTGCGCTGCGTCAAACGTCCGCCCGCCAGGGAAACGCCGGTCCCAGGAACTCGGCAAGCCGCTGATGCCGGCGGTTTCCGCGGCGTTGATGATCAGTGTCTCCACCGGTTCGGCGGCGGTGACTGATACTACTCCCGGATAACCGAGGCACGCGCCGGCCAGGAAGAGACGCTTCAACGCTGAAGACAAGAGCGCGGAAAAATCGAACCTTCCGTTTCGTGCCGCCGCTTTCATGGATTGGTTAGCCTCCAAACCGTAATGGAATCCGCTGATCATTTAATGTCCCTTTCTTTATAGCGCATTTTTCCGAATCAACCCAAGTCGCATATCACCAAACGAAATTATCCACGGCTTCTCCTGCCATGATTCTATCGCGCAGCGCCAGATAGCGGACGATCTCCCCAAGCGTGAACAAATCCAGGCTGTGCTTTCCGGCATCGGCGCCGGCCATCAGCCGCCGCACGGCCTTGTCGATTTCAATCGCGTTTTCAGCCTCGCAAAGCAGCGCCGGCGCGCCCAAACCGAAGTATGGCTCGGTTTCTCCGAGTTTGACGTTCTGATACATCACGCTGAAGAGTCCGTCGGGCTGTTGGCGCGCCAAAAGCTGATTGGTCATGCGCAAGCAGCGTTCGCGGAGCACGGGACGAAACGGATCTTCATGCGGCATCACCTGACAATACAGAGCCAGCCCGCGCAGGGTGATAACGCCATAGCATGTGTAGAAGTTATGTCCGCCCTGATAGCCGCAGGGTGTTATCCCGCGGCCGGCTATTTCACGCGCGTAGTAGTCGGCATGGCGCAGAGCCAGTGGATCGCGCGTCTCGCGGTAATGCTCGGCCAGATGCCAAAGGGCGAACGCGGCGTAGTTGTGATTGCTCTCCACCCGGTAGCCTGAATAAGCCCCGACCAGTCTGTTTGATGCCTCCAGGTATTTCTTGTCGCCGAACAGCCGCCAGGCCAGAATCCAAAACTCGCCCGCCGGGCCGGTGTCGTAGGCGCCGCCGTGCCAGCGCTCGGGTTCGCCG
>JAGYMT010000350.1 GCA_018400335.1 Kiritimatiellia bacterium
CCTTTGGCTTGATAAATTTAGTCAAACATTTCGCGAATAAGGAACTAATGGCAGGTTGGAGAGACTGGTAAAATGAAAAGCGAAGTCACGGTTGGCGACATGGTTGAATGGCTGGTGGGTCTCGCGGAGGATGATTACGAGGAGGATGGGCTTTTATCAGGCAGTTCTGACTGGGCGGTGAAAGGAGTTGTAGTGTGCTGGTTCGCGAATGCCGGCGCGCGCGCTGCGGCTCTGGAGCGCGGCGCTAACCTGATCCTGATGCACGAGGAGCGATGTTTCGGATCTCCGCGTGTTGACGGAGGCTGCCCGGAGCCGGGCGTCTGGCGGGTCAACGGGGAAATCGAGCGTTTCTATGCCGAAAACAGGATCGCGGCGGTGCGCGGTCATCGGACGCTTGATGCCTACTGTCTGCCGCGCGTGCTGGCGGCGCGTCTCGATTTGCCCGATCCGGCAGTGCGCAGCGGGTTCAAGGGCTACGATTTCACATGGGTCTACGACATTACCCCGGCGCCGCTCCGGGAGCTTGCGCTTCGCTTTGGGAGTAGGATGGGGCTCAAGACGGTCGGCGTTTCGGCCTACGGCATTGATGATCCCGTCCGGAGAGTCGGCCTGGGGTGGGGCGGATCGAGCAACTCGATGAACCTTCAATATATGGAACTGCTGAGGGATAATGGCGCGGAGACCGTGATAGCGGGGGAAGTTGATGAATATGCGATCGAATTCTTCCGCGACTCGCGCATGAGATGGATCGAGCTCGGTCATTATGCGACGGAGATACCCGGCATGCAATCCGTGTCGCAGGAGCTGGCCGCGAAGTTCCCTTCCGTGCCGGTTCACTGCTATCTTGACGGCGAGCGCCGGACGACGTTGAAGATGGAATGATGTTGCAAGCGACCGAAAGGGCCGGTAAATGAACATACTGGTTGCCGAAGACAGCGAAATTGACAGAAAAGTGATGTTCGACCTTGATGAAAGGAAAAGTGAATGAAGGCGGCGGCTGAATGCATACCATGTCTTTTCCGGCAGGCGCTTAACACGGCGCGTGTCGCCACATCCGATCCCGATGCTGTTTTGCGAGTGCTGAGGGGCGTGGCGGAATATGCCGCGTGCGCCTCGCTCGATCAGAGCCCGGCCGCGATGTCCTGCCCCGTGTATCACATGGTCAGCCGGGAGACGGGCGTGGCTGATCCTTACCTGGAAACAAGAATCCGCACGAACAATGAAGCTCTCGGTCTGATGCCCATGCTTCGGGAGCTTATCGGCCAGGCTGCGGACAGGCTGGATGCCGCCGCCCATGCCGCAGTGGCGGGGAACATCATTGATCTCGGCATCGGTCACAAGTTCGATATTTCGAGTGATGTCGCCGAACTGATGAAGCGTCCTTTCGCGATCAACGCCATTGATGAGTTTCGGGCCGAGCTTCGTCCCGGCAGGCGAATTCTTTACCTGGGCGATAATGCGGGCGAGATTGTTTTCGACATGCTGCTTGTGGGGGAGATCCAGCGGGCGGGGGCGGAAGTCACTTATACCGTCAAGTCCGGGCCGATCATCAACGATGCCACAATGGAGGATGCGCGCTCGGTGGGCATGGCCGGCCTGACCAGGGTGATAGAGACCGGTGGCGCGGACATCGGTGTGAACTGGAATAACATCTCGGAAGAGTTCCGGGCGGCTGTCGCTGAGGCGGACTGTATAATCGGCAAGGGGCACGGTAATTTTGAGACGTGCGAGGAGCGTCCTGAAAACTTCTACTTCCTGCTCAAGGCGAAGTGTCCCCTGGTCGCCGAGACGATAGGGTGTGCGGAAGGTGATGTCGTAATCGCGCGCGCGAAACGAAAGGCGGCTCCTTGAATGCCGATTGACTATGCAATACGGGCGGACGCGAAATCAATGAATGTTTGTGATTGTTCCAGCGCCGCACGAGCCTCTTTTTCAGTAAACACTTCGGCTGGTATCATATCCGGGAGCCCGTTGAAGCATTGGGGACGCGTCTTAACTTTCAACATATCGTTTGGCTTCAACGTTTGAGTATGATTGAATAAGAGCATGGCAAGAGCTGCGAGAGTTCAGAATGAGGGCGGATGGTATCACAGGTGGAGCAGTTACAAGTATTACGCGGGATATGAGCGTGCGCCGGCCTGGCTGCATCTCGGGACGATACTTGAGCGGGCCGGAGGGAAGACCGGGGAAGAGCGGGCGAAGAATTACCGTGCAGAGCTGGAAGGATATGTGAAGGGGGGATACGAAGAAGCTTGGGCGGCGCGGTTGAAGAATGGAGTGGCGGTTGGGACGGATGAATTCATCAGCCGGATCAAGCGTGGTATAGAGAAGGTGAATAGGGAGTGGGGGAGCAAGAGAGAGATAAGGCGGCGGTGGACATTTCCGGAAGTGGTCAATGCGGTGGAGACGGCGAGAGGTGAGAAGTAAGAGCAGTTTGCGCAGCGGCATGGTGACTGGGGGTCGGGATCTGGTGTTGCGAGTGGCGCGGGAATGCACGGGCATGACGCTGAAGGAACTTGGGGATGCGGTTGGCGGGATGGATTACGGGGCGGTGAGCATGGCGGTGCGGCGGATTGAATTACGGATGAAAAAGGATCGTGCAATCAGATCTGCTTTTAATCGCACCGTCCATATGTTGAATGTTTAGATACGTCCCCAATTCGCCCACCAATTCGCCTCCTGTAAAGCAAAGGGATTCGAGTGAGCTTCTAGTGTCGGAGGCATTGGGGATGGAGGTATTGGGGTCTCAATTTACAGCAAATGAAATTGCTTTTTCCGTGGACGCCCACCCGCCCCAGGCCGCGCGAGGGGAACGCCGGAGGCCGGCTCCCCCGTCGCTAA
>JAGYMT010000351.1 GCA_018400335.1 Kiritimatiellia bacterium
CAACTCATTTAGTCGAACAAACGAAAATTAAGGAGCTAACATCCCTCAACACCTTCAGCGTCTGGCTTTCCGCGCACTCCGGCGATCCCGAATTGAAGATCACATAATCGGAGCGCCTTATTTTTTCATCAACCGGAAGCTGCGCCCTTATCCAGGCAACGGCCTCGCTTTCCGTCAATCCCCGCTGCCTGAGCCGCTTCACCTGCATGGCTTCAGGCGCCGCCACGCATACGATACTGTCCCAATCCCCGCTCCAGCCCGCCTCGAAAACGAGCGGTATGATGGCCGCGACGCAACAGGGTTTGCCGCCGGCGCGTCCGCCATCCTGCAGTCGCCGCTCGGCAGCCGCCAACCAATCCTCCAGCGCCGCGCGCGCCGCCGGGTGGACCAGGCTGTTCAGTTTTTCTCGCTTCGCTCGGTCGCGGGAGACAATCCTGCCAAGCGCGCGCCTGTCCAGCTCGCCATCCGCGCGCACAATCTCCCCTCCGAACTCCTCCGCTATGCGGCGGTGCAGGCCCGAGCCGGCCGTCATCAGGCCGTGGCAGACATCATCCGCGTCCACCACGGGGACGCCCATTCCCGCGAGGACCCCGCCGACGAGGCTTTTCCCGCAGGCGATGCCGCCGGTAATGCAAATCCGCGCGCTCATGGCCCGTTCACCCCCACGCCCTGGCCCCGCAAGGACCTGATGCTCAGAAGCAATTGCATAGCGCTCCCGTTATTGGGGTCATAGGCCAGCGCAAGATCGGCCTTGTGTTCCGCGTCATCCAGCAGACCGCGCGAGAAATCAGCCGCCGAATCCGCAGCATAGCGCTCGGCCTCAAGCTCATCGGAGCGGCCGATTATCCTGAAAACCCGGTATTTCACATTGCTCCACAGGTGAACGAAATAGCGCGAATCATCCGGCCGCCCGTCAAAAAGGCGCGCCGCGGAGTTCGTCGGCGGATTCAATGCATTTACGAAATAGCGCATCTGGAGATCCTCGCGATAGGGCGAAAACTCACCCATCGAAAAAACAAGCACCTTGGCGCCGTGCCTGTCAGCCCATTCCCTGAATTCCTTCTCGTCTGACAGGAAGAGCTTTTCACCGTAGGCTTGAACACGATTCCGTATTTCAACGGACTCGAATTTAGGATGCAGCACTATCGGATTACCCGCGTAAGCAAGCAGAAAAGCGCTGAGCCCGAAATTAGCCAGCACGGGCGCTTCGGGCGCATTATCCCGCAGCCAGCCGGCCAGTTCCACCTGCTCGGCTACATAGGGAATATTTCTCCCCCAGCGTTCCGGTCTGTCCAGCGTGTGCGCCGCCTCCGCGGCAATCCCGAAAGACAGCAACAGGCAAACGATCCACCCCGCGATCCGCCACCTGGCAACAACGTCCGCCCTGCGCGACTCGCCCTTGCGGGGAAACGCGCGAGCGCCAAGCCATCCGAGTATTGCGGCGCAGAATATGGCGAGGAACACATGAAATCTAATGAAAAGAACAAAAGCAGGCAGAGAAACAATCGAGCAGAAAAGAACTCGTGTAAACTCCGGGTCAGAGCGCCATGGCGCATCAAGCAGGATTACCGGAACTGCCAATATGATCAAAGGAAACATAGCAGGGAACAACATTCCCGTCAAGCGCAAATTTGCGGAATTCAGCGCCGGCGTCCAGAGAATGCGCTGGACAAAAGTGAGCAGCTCCGGATCGGGGGGCTTCTGGTTCAGGAATTTCAGTTTAGCCCAAAGCAGTTCAAGAAAATGCCCGTACGTATCGCCGTAGGATCTGAACACGACGATCCCTATTGCAAGCGGGACCAGCGCCAGCGCTGCCGTGCCCAGACGCCGACCGGGCGCCGGCATGCCGCTCGCCTCGCCTTTTTTCCGCGCAATCCAATGATCGAAGGCCAGCGCCAGCGCCGTTCCATAGGCCAGCAGCATGGCATAAGAGACGGGGAAAGCGTGGGCGCGCAGATAGGGGTTGATCGTTCCGACCAGAATAAGCGCGGCGAGGTGGATCAGCCATGCAGCAGCGCGGCGACCCTCGCGGAAATAGTCCCCTTTCACGCAACGCGCAAACCCGAGCGCGGCCCAGAGCAGAAGGTAGAACTGGATCATGTCCCAGGTCGCTGCGGCGCATCCGAGCAGGAGGGCCGAAAGAACGGTTGCCGTCCAGAAAAGCCTGCCGCGCGCGCGGGATTCCGCCAGTGCGTTCATCGCGAAATGTCCGATTAGAAGGGGCAGCGCGAAATTTTCATGCGACAGCTCCTCGCCGGTCGAACGGATCACGGATGAGAGCGCCACGGCATAGAAGGCGCCCCCGACTAACGCGCCGCGCCGCGATCCCAGCCACCACAGGAGCCACAAGCTCAACAAGGGAATGCCGAGGCAGAACCATGCGGCCGACACCAGCCGCAGCCGCCACTCGAGCGGGTATGACCGGGGCAGCAGCCGCGCGAGGAGGGCATAGACGTATTCCGCCCCGACGGTGTAGGTTTCCGCGGTCAACACGCCGTCGGGAACCTGAATCGCCATATCGCGGACCGGCAATCTGCCATTGTCGAGGAGCGTTCTCACCAGCCGGAACTGAAGCGCGCTTTCGAGCGTAAAGGGCGGAAGGCTTTCACCGCGCGGCGCCTGTGCGCGCAATACCGCGATGCGGATCGCAAAGCCGCAGGCAAAGAGCGCCGCAAGGGAGAATGTGATAATAAGGATTCTGAATCTTTGCACTTTGGATTCTTTCATGCGAGCGGACTAACGCGGGCTTGTCCGCAACCCAGTTTTCCACCACGGAGACCACTGAGGCACTGAGGAAAGAAAAGAAGAGGTTTTGACGAATTTTGAGCATGG